>JBBRRN010000330.1:0-4667 GCA_038200685.1 Nitrospirales bacterium | reverse complement strand
CTTCAGCCTGTTTCTGATTGCAGATATCCGTGGCGGTGCCTACCATGCGGAGTGGCCGGCCATCGGCATCCCACTCCACGACTTTTCCCCGGTCCAGGTTCAAACGGTACGTTCCAGACTTGGTCTGCATGCGGTTTTCGTATTCGTAGACCAGCGACCGGCCCTGGAAGTGGTCTCGCCATGCCTTACGGACGCGGGACAGATCCTCTGGATGGATGAGCTGCTCCCAGAAACTCAGGTGCGGCGAGACTTCTTCCGGGCTGTAGCCCAATGACTTGATCCATCGATCGTCAAAATAGACTTCCCCGGTCTGAACATTCCAATCCCACACCCCCGAGCTCGTTGCTTCCAGGACCAAGCCAAGACGCTGTTCGCTTTCGCGCAGGACCTCCTCTTTTTGTTGACGCTATAATTCCGACGCGGCGCGTACGCCGAAGATATTCAATATGGACTCGGCAAGGGCCAGGTTTTCCACGGGGTTCTCAAACATCACGACCAAAAGTCCCAGCGTCCTCTTGTTGGCATCGTGCAGAGGAGCACCGACGTACCCTTCGATCTCCATATCGGCTAATAATTGGTCGAGCGGGAACAATTGTTGGATTCCACTTCCATAGCCGCAGAGACGCTGCCGTACGACATCGGCGCAGGGTGTGCCGGCCAGGTCATATTCAAAATTATCCACAAGACGGCCCTGCCCCCACACGACGACGGTTCGCACCCGACCTGGGTGTCCCTTCATCAGCTCGCCGACGAACGCATAGTCGGCCCCAAGGCTTTTCGACAGATGGTCCATCCGTGAATGAAAGAAGGTGTGACCCGCCACGGTCGAGACGCCTTTGGCAATGGTCAGCACCACCTCCTCTGTTCTCTTCTGCATCGTGATATTCCTCATCGCGTCAATGATGCGGATTGCCTTGCCGCTCCGGTCGTATGCGATATAGCACCGGCTGAAGACCTCTGCAAACCCGTCGTCTCCGCCACGATAGCGATATTTTCGATCCACATCTAATGGCATTCTCCCGAGCTTGAAATCTAAAGAGAGGGTGTCCTCATCCCAGCTGGCTGGCCGGCTAATATCGTGAGGGTAAGTGGATGAGACCAATGAGATTGCACGACGGAACATAGATGCCCCGCCCGGAGTATGGTCTTTCCTTGAGCGGATACCCAGGTGAGTACTATACTAAAAATCCCTATTTCACGATAGGGGTCTGCTGGGTTTCTTAATCCATGACAACTGATACTGATATCCCCGGGAAACGACCTCGGCAAGCCGCAAAGCTGGACGCAACGACCCCTGCCCCTCCGGAGCAGGAAAGAAGAATATAAGAAGTGCCACGGAGTGTGAAGGGGCTCGCTGCGCCTCCCACTCTCCCGCACAGCCATTCGACCGTTCTACATCTCACCACTGCTTAGTGTCGAAACTCGTTCCGTCCATGCTGGGCTCCACTCCTACTGGCCGCGTTATACGCCACCTGGAGCGCTCAGCCCACATCCCTTCCAGCCTAACCGGAGAAAGGATTTGTTAGACTTTGACTTCCAGTTGATCCCGCATTCTTGCAGATGTCAAAACTCTCTTAGAGAATGGTTGTTCAACAGTTCAATAAGGAGAGGCAGGTATCAGGAAATCATGTGGATAGTACGGGTCATGTTGAGAGGAAGGAAGAGAAGCACAAGGCGTTTGTTATCTCGGCAGAAACCAGGACAGTCCCGCATAGGGGAGTACGGCGTTGAGCCCAATGTTCCGTTCGCCTGTATCAGCATTCGAAATATGGTTGTATCGCACCCCTATTGTCAGCGTTGTCTGTGCCGTGATGAAGTACTGCACTCCTGGGCCGGTCTCGATAACAAAGTTGAGGGGAGTACTCAGCTCTCGAATGCGGGGAGCAAGATTGGTCCAGAGCATTCCGGCCCCGGCATCCCAGAACGGCATCCACCGCCCGAACGACAGGAGGTTATACTTGAATAGCAAGGTGCCCCCTGCCGCCTCCGCCGAAAACGGCTGCGTGAATCGAGCGAAGATCGGTTCCACAAGCACCTCGAGATTTCCGGTCAGTAGGCCTGCCTGTATTTCATCCGTCACCACCATCCCGATCCCCGGCTTGATGAATACGGCACTACGATTAGGATTAGCCAAGGATTCCTGAAACGGGAATCTCAGCGCTTGCCAGAACCCTACGATCCCACCTATTTCAATGGTCCCGCGCTTCAGAATCTCTCGCGCGGTCGGTGACGTCTTATCAGAATCCGCCCAGCAGAGTGAAACGCCCCAATCGACCGAGACTGCGAAGAGCAAAGCCACTAACCCAAGAGCGCGAAGCCATGCGCCCCTCCTCCGTCGACTATGTATTTGACTCAGGATGAGGCGAGTTTTGGGCCAGTGATGGTGCCAGATTCTGGTGCGTATTTGGCGTGTTCTCCGCTTCGCATCTACACCGAGTTGTCCGTAGGGCCTAGCCTTTTATAGCACCCCCAGAGGATATAGAAGCACAATAAATACAGCTACACGGCTAGAAATATACCGATTGTTCGGTCACAAAATGAAGTCTAGTCATTGCACGGTGCGATAGGCCCGATGAAAGGTCATTGAAGTGTGAAAATTTGCTGAGTTTCCAATACTCTCCGCCTTGACTTACCGGCAAATTCAAGGCTAATCTAGGCGACTTTTAGCCTAGTGTTGACCCTTCGAGAGGGAGGGGTGGGGTGTCTCCTCGGCTATTGGTGTCACTTTTCGTGTGTTGTTGATGGGATGAGTTCCTTGCCAGAAGCTGTGGGGGTATTCAGGGAAGGAAATTACAAGGAGTGGGTTGTGACAAGCGGGTATCCTGAACTCGTTGCTGCCATTTCGTCAGAAATCACCAGAAACGGATCGATTCCATTTGTCCGCTTCATGGAACTGGCGCTCTACCACCCCCAATACGGCTATTACATGCGTCAATCTGATTGCGTGGAGCGTGAGCGTATCGGCTGGTCAGGCGATTTCTACACCAGCTCCGACGTGCATCCGATTCTTGGCCGTGCGATTGCCGGGCAAGCCAGACAAATGGACGAAGTATTGGGTCGCCCCGCTCCATTCACGATCGTTGAAATGGGTGCCGGTAAGGGCTTGTTAGCTCGCGACTGTCTAGCGGCGATCCATGCCGATCGGGATGATTTCGCCTCGCGCGTCCGTTATGTCCTGATCGAACGGAGCCCAGTAATGCAGGAACTACAGCGTCAGAACTTGGCCCCATGGCTCAGCAAGCCTGGCTTTGTCACGTGGATGGACGGTCTCGATCGACTGGCCCCGCAGAGCGTGACCGGTCTGCTCTTCAGCAATGAGTTGATCGATGCCTTCCCGGTGCACCGGGTTCAAGTCAAGGACGGACGGACTGAAGAGCTCTGTGTCGACTATCAAGACGGCCGCTTTGTGGAATGTGTCAAGCCCCTGTCGACGGCCGCTCTTGCTCACTATCTCCAGCATCTGAATATTGTGTGGCCTGAAGGCTACAGAACCGAAGTCAATCTCCTTGCGATGGACTGGATGGAGCAGGTGGGTCGGCGGATGGATCGTGGATTTGTCTTGACCGTCGACTATGGCCATACAGCCCAGGATCTCTATGGGTCTGACCGAAAGGACGGCACGTTCCTCTGCTATTTCCGGCAGCAGGCGAACGACGAGCCATTTATTCGTGTCGGCGAACAGGATATGACCGCACACGTAGATTTTTCGAGCCTGGCTGTTGTCGGTGAAACCCATGGACTCCATGTGACGGGATTCACGAACCAAATGAGTTTTCTGATGGGGCTCGGGATTGAAAAGATGATCGAAAAATTGGAGCCGGATAGTTCTGAGTTTCGCGCTGCGATTCATCTCCTCAAGCCGAATGGCATGGGCAGCATCTTTAAGGTACTCATTCAACACAAGGGAATCAGTCGTCCAGAACTGGACGGCTTGAAATTCAAGCCCTTCTTTAGTTCGGCGCTCGCAGGCTGTTCCGCAGCATGACATACAGGGCAACACGATGACCTTCTATCGGTCAAATCGCGTATTACGGAGCCCGGATGGATAGCACAAGCGTTCCTGAGAACTACATACCGATTCTGTTGTTTATCGTTGTGGGCCTGACTTTCGGAGCCTTCGCGCTGATCGGCGGCTCGCTCGTTCGCCCGAATCGTCCCTATCGAGCCAAACTGACTCCCTATGAAAGCGGAAGCCCGCTGTTTTCTGATGCGCGCATTCAGTTCCCCATGCGCTACTACATCATCGCGATGCTGTTCGTTGTGTTCGATATCGAGATCATTTTTATGATCCCCTGGGCCATCCGGTTTCAGTCGCTCGGAATGCGGGGTCTCATCGAAATGCTCGTGTTTATCGCCATCCTATTGGCCGGGCTCTGGTATGCCTGGAAGAAGGGAGCGCTCGAATGGGACTAGGATGGACGGGAAGCCTGGCCGACTCCTGTGCTCGCAGAGCGCGCACGATGAGAATGTGCTCGCTCGATGCGCGCAATTGGAGCCGACCAGGCCACCCGTCCCAGTCGATGCGGTGGGAGAAAAAGAAAGATAAGAACAGATGAGCTTTCTGGAGAGACAATTTGAGGCGAATATCCTGACGACCAATCTGGATGCAGTGGTGAATTGGTCTCGGAAGTCGGCCTTGTGGCCGATGACGTTCGGCCTCGCTTGTT
>JBBRRN010000329.1:0-4676 GCA_038200685.1 Nitrospirales bacterium | reverse complement strand
CGGCTGGTCCGGGCGGAATCCGCCGACGAGGCGTTGCTCGCTCTCGTCAGTGAGGAATTCGCCCTTCTCATCCTCGACATCCGGATGCCGGGCATGACCGGGTTTGAATTGGCCCAGCTGATCAAGGAACGGAAGAAGACTACCCGGGTGCCCATTATCTTCCTCACCGCCTTCTACAATGATGACCATCACGCGCTCGAAGGCTATTGCGCCGGCGCGGTGGACTACCTCCACAAGCCAATAAACTCGGCCGTTCTCCGCTCGAAGGTCGCCGTCTTCGCGGAGTTGCATAGGAAGAGCCGCACCCTGCTCAACGAAGTGACCGAGCGCCGCCGGGCTGAGAATCAGCTGCGCGAACTGAATGAAACCCTGGAGCAGCGAGTGACTGAACGCACGGACGCGTTGCGCCTGAGCGAAGCGCGGTTCCGCGCCATAGCCGACAACATCCCGCAGCTGGCGTGGATGGCCGACGCCAAGGGCTATGTAAGCTGGTTCAATCAGGGCTGGCTCGAGTTCACCGGCACTACGCTCGAAGAGAATCAGGGCGTCGGCTGGAAAACGGTCCACCATCCCGATTACATCGATCGCGTGGCGGAGAAGTTCGAGCGCCACCTCCGGGAGGGCAAGGAATGGGAAGACACCTTCCCCCTGCGCGGCCGAGACGGCCAGTACCGGTGGTTCCTCTCCCGCATGAAAGTCATCCGCGACGAATCCGGGAAGGTCGTGCGGTTCTTCGGCACCAACACTGACGTAACCAAGCAGCGCGAAATCGATGAATCGCTGCGGGAAAGCGAAGAACGCTATCGCGTCTTGTTCGAGGCGGCTCCTATGGCGCTCTTCGTCTGCGATCGGAATGCGGTGATTCAGCAATACAACCGCCGCGCCGTGGATATCTGGGGGAGAGAGCCGACATGTGGAGTCGAACGACACTGCGGCTCCGTGAAACTGTGGCTGCCTGATCACACATTGCTGCCCCATGCACAGAGTCCGATGATGGAGGTGCTACGTACCGGCATGCCGGCACTCAACGTCGAAGTGTCTATCGAGCGGCCAGATGGTTCGCTGGTGCCGGTGTTGGTAAACTTTTCCGCGCTGAAGAACGCGCAGGGAGACATCACCGGCGCGATTACCTCCTTTATCAGCATTATCGACCGCAAGCAGGCTGAGGAGGCGCTGCTGGAGCGCGATCGCGCCTTGACGGCGGCCAACGACGCCTTGAAGACGAAGTCGTCAGCACTGGCCGAAGCCAACAAAGACTTGGAAGAATTTTCCTATTCGGTCTCGCACGACTTGCGTGCGCCGTTGCGGACCATTGACGCCTTCAGCCGCATCGTGGAGGAAGATCATGGCTCTCATTTGAACGCCGAGGCGAGTCGCTGTTTGACCATCGTTCGGACGGCTGCCGGTTATGCAGGCGAATTGATCGACGATCTGCTGGAACTTTCCAGACTGGGTCGGCAGGGCATGAATTTCAGTGTGGTCACAATGGAGAAATTGGCTCGGGAGACGGTAGACGATCTGAAGATCCTACAGGAAGGCCGGCAGATTCATCTCACCGTGGGAAATTTGCCGCCCTGCCACGGAGACAAGCGGTTTCTGAAACTCGTCTGGACCAATTTACTCACCAATGCTTTCAAGTACACCAAGAATCGGAATGAGTGCAGAATCGAAATCGGGTGGATGCCGGACGACGCGAACGCGGAGTCAGCAGTGACCTACTACGTAAAGGACGACGGTGTTGGGTTCGATATGAAATATGTGCACAAGTTGTTCGGCGTATTTCAACGGTTGCATCGGAAAGAGGATTTCGAGGGCACCGGAGTTGGATTGGCCATCGTCCAGCGGATTGTCCTCCGCCATGGAGGGCGGGTCTGGGCCGAGGGCAAGGTGGACGGCGGCGCCACGTTCTTTTTTTCCTTACGGAAGGCCTCAGTATGACGAACGGGACGGAGATTTTATTGATCGAAGACAATGCCGAAGATGTGGAAATCACATTGCGGGCGTTCCAGAAGTATCAGTTAGCGAACAAGATTCATGTGGTGCGGGACGGCGAGGAGGCATTAGAATGCCTCTTCAGCACAGGGCGATACGCCGATGGGACCAGCTGCTCAAATACCCGATTAATTCTTCTCGACCTCAAACTCCCCCAGGTCGTCGGGCTTGAGATCCTACAGCGGTGTAAATCTGACCCGCGCACCAAGAACTTTCCTGTGGTAGTTCTCACGTCTTCCAGGGAAGATCGCGACTTGATCGAGAGTTACAAACTCGGCGTGAACAGCTATGTCGTCAAACCGGTCGACTTTTCCCAATTCACCGAAGCGGTCCGGCAACTCGGCCTGTATTGGATCCTGCTGAACCAGCTTCCGTCTGAACTGTACTCAGAGGGGAAGGGTTAGGAGCATGGACAATTTGCGCGTCTTGTTCGTCGAAGACAATCCGGTGGATACCGAATTGGCCGTTCGGGAACTGCAGAAAAGCGGCTTCGACATGAAGTGGCAGCGGGTCGAGACGCACTCGGACTTCATGAACTGCCTGACCCAAGATCCTCCGGACATTATTATTTCAGACGATGCCATGCCGCAATTCAGTTCGGGTGAGGCATTACAGTGTTTGCGAGAAACCGGGCTGACGGTTCCCTTCATCGTCGTGTCGCACGCCATCGGGGAAGAAGAAGCCGTGCAGCTGATGCGCAACGGCGCGGACGACTATCTCCGCAAGGACCGGATGGGCCGTTTGGGTGAGGCGGTGCGCCATGCATTGGAGGAACGACGGTTACGTTCGCAATACGCCGAAGCGCAGGAAGAACTACGGCTCCTCAATCGAGATTTGGAGAGGCGGGTCATGGAGAGAACTGCCGAACTCGAGGCGGCCACTCTCGCGAAGGCTCACGAACTCTTCGAACGTCAACAGGCCGAAGGGCGGCTTCGCCAGCTAGCCGACACGCTCGAAGAGCAGGTCAAGGCACGAACACAGGAGCTCGCGACGTCCTATGCCAGGCTCCGTGCCCTCGCAACAGACTTGACGATAGCTGAACAGACCGAACGACGGCGGCTTGCCACAGAGCTGCACGACTATTTGTCCCAGATGCTTGTCGTGGCTCGCATGAAGGTCAGTCAACTGCTGAGGCAAGATCACGATCAAGACGTACGGATAATTTTGCAGGAGGCCGATCAGTTGCTCCACCAATCGCTCGATTACACCCGGACGCTGGTATCTGAGCTGACACCGCAAGCGCTGTACGAGCGCGGATTGAGCGCCGCACTTCGATGGCTGGGGGATCAGATGCGCCGGCAGCAGATATTGACCGTCGAGATTTCTCTCGATACACCGGAGCTGCCCCTTCCCGAGGCGGATGCGGTGCTGCTGTTCCACTCGATTCGGGAATTATTGTTCAACGTACTCAAGCACGGCAAAACAGATCGGGCGTCTGTACTGATGAGCTACGATCAGGACGTGCTATCCATTACCGTGTCGGATCATGGATGCGGCTTCCATGTCTCAGCCTTGGGCGATGACGGTTCGGATCGATTCGGTCTGCTGAGTGTTCGGGAACGGATGATAGCCCTCGGTGGCAGCTTCGACCTGCAATCGGAACCGGGCAAGGGAACAGTTGCGTCGCTCCATCTTCCCTTTAGGATGCCCGGCACACACATTGAGGCAGAAGAGGGAGAAGGGGAGGGACAATCTCCCGAAAGAGCCGCACTGATTGGGGAACACGACGATCTCAACGTGACGATCGCCTCGGCTGAAAATAGGGATGTCGCGACTCCGCTCCGTGTGCTGGTCGTCGACGATCATCAAATGGTTCGAGAAGGTTTATGCTGTATGTTACAGGAGTATGATGACATGTTGGTGGTTGGGGAGGCGTCGACGGGAGAGCAAGCGCTCAAATTGGTCTGTACGCTTATCCCCAATGTCGTCATTATAGACATGAACATGCCAGGGTGGAATGGGGCTGAAACTACCGCGCGGATTTTACAAGCGCGTCCTTCGACGATTGTGATCGGGTTGTCCGTCCAAACGGATCCACACATAGCTGAATCGATGCTGAATGCCGGGGCGGCCGCATTCCTGCAGAAGGAAAGCGTCGGAAAGGAGTTGTATTCCACTATTCAAATGGCTGTACACCGGAGTACCAGTGCTGAGTGCTGAGTCTTCGCTCGTCCTGTCTTTTACTGCGCATACTATCGGCCATCGGCCCATAGGCTCTTTTCTTCGGACGAGCGAGGCTCAGCCGCAAGAACAGGTCAGGCAACAGGAGTCCGCCTGCCCATGACGAGACTGATGGCGGCGACGATCAAGAATACGACAAACAACATATAGGCGATGTAGGTCGCCGTACCCGCCACTCCAGAGATCCCCAGCACCCCCGCGACTAGCCCAATAACAAGAAATGTAATGGCCCAGCTCAACATGATCGCACCTCCTTGAATAGAAATTGGCGAGGACTGTACTACTGGACAAAGGATACTCGCTAGGTGGGCATCCTCCCTCCCCAAAGGCCGGTCCTCACGACCTCCAGTAAACCGAGACAAAAATTAGATCGACGACGTCTCGTCTCGTTACGACGTCAGCCCTGCTGTCTTTCCCAATCGCTCGTCCCGCGCAATTAGCTAGAAATGGAAATTGAGGCCTGCAGTGATCATATGGCCGTTGTCGTTGAAATCTTTGTCTTT
>JBBRRN010000328.1:0-4684 GCA_038200685.1 Nitrospirales bacterium | reverse complement strand
TGGGTTGCCGTACAAGAGCGGCATATTCCTCACGAGTCCCAACAAGACCGGAAACGATCCGGACGATGCGCTCTTCCAAGCATATGATGAAACGACACAGACAGTCATCGACGGGGTATTTCTCGCTGGGTGGGCCCGCAAAGCGAGTGAAGGATTAGTGGGTATCGCGAAACGGGATGGAGATTGGTGCGCGGAAGTTGTGAGTCGCTACCTTTCGACGAAATCCCCGGGAAGTCATTCCGATGCAAAAGTTGTCCTCGACAAGATTGCCGCAGTGCTCACGGCGCATAAAAGCCACCCGGTCGGTCTGGAGGGACTCCGTATCCTTGAATCACGAGAAAAAACTCATTGGGGTGAGGACTGTATCGGGGAATTCAAATATGCGAGCAACCAGGAAATGCTTGGATTGATTGAACCTGGGAAATCGTAACGGATTGGATGCTGGTTTCTATCTATCCCCCCATTTGAGTTTTTCTCTCAGCACGTCATAGTAATTGCTCTCTGGAAATCGGATCAATCGGGTCCGATGCTCCGATGTCTGAATCACGATCGTATCTCCCTGCGTGATCGCCACTCCCACCTGCCCATCAAGCGTCGCCATGGCGCCGTCATCTTTACTGGTGAGTGTCACATCAATCTCGGCATTACCAGGTACGATCAATGGCCGATGCGTCAGTGTATGAGGGCAAATTGGCGTCAGGATCAATGACTGGACTGCCGGATCGATAATGGGCCCTCCGGCTGAAAGGGAGTAGGCCGTGGATCCTGTCGGACTGCTGACGATCAATCCATCGCCGCGCAGGTTGGTCACGAATCGCCCTTGAATCGCGATCTTCAATTCAATCATGCGGGCCAGCGTACCCTTGCTGATTACGACATCGTTCAGTACGACTCCTTGCGCGACTGTTTCTCCATGCCGATGAATATGTGTCCGGAGCATGAGTCGTTCATCAAGGACAAAGTCATTCGCAAATACCCGTTCCAGCGAAGGGTAGAGGTTCTCCAGCCGGACCTCGGTTAAGAAACCGAGTCCGCCCATATTCACGCCAAGGATGGGAATACTTCGTTCCCCGGCAAGTCGCGCAGCATTCAGCATCGTTCCGTCGCCGCCCAAGACCAGAAGGACATCCGACTTGTCAGCCAATTGAGTGTTCTGATACCCCCCCTGTTCACCGAGAAGAGTCGCCGACGTCGTACCCAATAATACATCGATACTTCGAGCCCTGAGCCAGGCAACCACATCATGCAGCGTGCTCTTGACCTCGGTGAATTTAGGCTTTGCAAGAATCCCGATACTTTTACTTTTCATCTGGTGCAACCATGTTGTAATGCTCTGTCAATATCGCTGAAAAAGTGTGAAATTGTATCGGGAGGGTTCTTTTGAAGTCAACGAACCAAATCATCGTAGACCGTCTCCCATAATAATCGATAGTGTACCCCATCCACGCGAGTTCTTCGCTTGTGTGATTGTCTGCTAGTCTTGACACTTAAAATCCTTCTAGTTAGAATTAGGTCAGATTTTTCGAGAACTTTGGGTACCTGGAATAGGATATAGCCCCACCTATCAAGGAGGCAGGATGTTCGAACGATTTACGGATAAGGGTCGGAAGATCATCATCCTCGCACGGGAAGAGGCTGAGCGTCATCAAAACGACTACCTCGGAACGGAGCACCTCGTCTTGGCCATCCTCCGTGAATCCGACGGAATTGCCCTGATGATCTTGAAAAAAATGGGACTCTCGACCGAGCAAGTTCGACTGGAAATTGAACGGAACTTGCCCGGCGGGGGAACCACCATGACCTTTGGTGAGATACCCTTCAGCCCGCGGGTTAAGAAGGTTATTGAATACGGGGTCGAAGAAGCCCGTCTTCTTGGACATAATCATATCGGCAGCGAGCATCTGTTATTGGGCCTTCTCCGGGAAGAGGAAGGGATTGGTGGAAAGATTCTCCGTAGCTTAGGGGCTAATCTTCTGACCGCCCGTCAACTCACCGTGACGTTCTTGCGGAAGTCTGCTCCTCGCGAGCGTGACCGGAAGAGCAACACCCCGGCGCTCGATGAGTTCGGTCGCGATCTGACCCAACTCGCCCAGGCAGGGCAACTGGACCCAGTCATTGGCCGAGCCGACGAAATCGAGCGGGTGCTTCAGATCTTGAGCCGCCGTTCGAAAAATAATCCCGTGCTTATCGGGGAAGCCGGCGTCGGCAAGACCGCCATTGTCGAAGGGCTGGCCCAACGAATCATCCAGTCCGAAGTGCCCGATAATCTTCTTTCTCGACGTGTCATAGCCCTCGATCTTGGATCACTGGTCGCAGGAACGAAGTATCGCGGCCAATTTGAAGAACGACTGAAGGTTGTGATGAAGGAGATCGTCCAGGCCGGGAACATCATTATTTTCATCGATGAGCTCCATACCTTGGTGGGCGCAGGTGCGGCAGAGGGATCGATAGACGCATCGAATATGCTCAAACCAGCGCTGTCACGCGGCGAAATTCAATGTATCGGTGCCACGACTCTCGATGAATATCGAAAACATATTGAGAAAGATGGAGCGCTCAAACGGCGGTTCCAGCCAATTCACGTTCAGCCGCCGAGCATGGACGAAACGGTGCTGATCATCCAAGGGCTGCGCGATCGGTATGAAGAGCATCATGGTGTCGAGATATCTGAAGAGGCCATCCTCGAAGCAGTTAAGCTATCCGATCGCTACATTAGCGACCGTTTTCTTCCGGATAAGGCGATCGATTTGATCGACGAAACGGGATCCCGCGCAAAGTTGCAGGCCTATGCCTTGCCGTCAGACCTGAAGGCCATGGAGCAAGAGCTGAAAAAGGTCTCTCGCGATAAGGAACAGGCTATCTCGATGCAGAACTTCGAAGAAGCCGTTCGTCATCGCGAGGAAGAAGAACGGTTGCGTAAACTTCTCGATGAATCTAAGCGCGAGTGGAAGAAAAATCAGGAAAAAAACAAACCGACGATCGGAAAAGAAGAGGTGGCCTATGTCGTCTCCAAGATGACGGGGATTCCACTCTTCAAGCTCGAAGAAGAAGAATCGAACAAGCTGCTGCGCATGGAGGAGTTCCTCCATAAACGTGTGGTCGGGCAGAACGAAGCCATCTCTGCCGTGGCTCGAGCCATTCGACGGTCACGTGCCGGTCTGAAGGAAGCGAAGAAGCCTATCGGGTCATTTATCTTCCTGGGGCCCACCGGAGTAGGGAAGACTGAGCTGGCAAGGACGCTCGCTGAGTTCCTTTTTAACAGCGAAGACTCGCTCATTCGGATCGACATGTCTGAATATCAGGAAAAATTCACCAGTTCACGGCTCTTCGGCGCCCCTCCGGGGTACGTAGGATATGAAGAAGGCGGCCAATTGACTGAGCGGGTCAGGCGCCGACCCTATTCAGTAGTCCTGTTCGACGAGATCGAGAAAGCTCATCCTGATGTGTTCAATATCCTCCTTCAAGTACTGGACGATGGGGTGTTGACCGATAGCCTTGGACGTAAAGTCGATTTCAAGAATTGCGTCATCATCATGACGTCCAATATCGGGACCAAGATGATTCAGAAGGGAGTCTCGCTTGGATTCCAGAACACGGAAGGCGATCAAGAGCGCCACAAAAAGGAAGAAGTATTAGGAGAATTACGCCGCTCGTTCAGCCCGGAATTCCTCAACCGGATCGACGAGATTGTGGTCTTCCACCAGTTGGACAAAACACATCTCACCAGTATTCTCGACATCCTTTTGAGTGAACTCAACCTCCGTCTGCTCGACAAGGGTGTGGAGATCGAGGTCGAGGACGATGTGAAGCAGTGGTTGATCAAGGAGGGCTACGAACCGCTCTATGGAGCCAGACCGATGCGCCGGACGATTCAGCGCGCGATCGGCGATCCACTCTCCGAAGAAATGATCAGAGGACGATTCAAAGAATGTCGAAAGATCCGCGTGGTACTTCGCGACGGTGCACCTGCATTCATCGAGCAGGAGGCAATGGCTGGCGTCTAATGTCTCAGCCCTATACCTGCGCGAGGCCATCGTAGAACGCGCAACACGGCCCTTGTGGAGCCAGCGGCCACAAGGGCCGTGTTGTTCCCCGCTCTTGGAATAAGGCAATGGTAGCGGTCGCAGTGACGTGATTGTTGAAGGTGTTATGTGATGACGGCGGTTGAACAGCCCACAACAACCTGGAGACCGGGACCTATCCTCGGTATTGAGACGTCATGCGATGAAACAGCCGCGTCGGTATTGGCCGTAGACGGCAGAGTCCTCTCAAGCATTATTGCCTCGCAGCATGTCGTGCATCGTCGATTTGGTGGTGTCGTTCCTGAGCTCGCTTCTCGGGCTCATATTGAATCGATTGAGGATGTGTCATCAGACGCCCTGCAACAATCCGGTCTCCCATGGACGGATCTCACAGGAATCGCCGTCACCCAAGGACCAGGCTTGGCTGGCGCTCTGCTTGTCGGGGTCAACTATGCAAAAGCTCTTGCCTATGTCTTGAACATTCCGATGGTTGGCGTGAGCCATCTTGATGGCCACATTGCCTCTGGCTGGCTTCAGGACCCAGCGTTTCCATTACCCTGTGTGGTCCTGATTGTCTCGGGTGGACATACCCATCTCTACTACAAGGAGTCAAGTGGTCACTGCCGGCTCCTTGGCGCTACCAGAGACGATGCGGCAGGGGA
>JBBRRN010000327.1:0-4684 GCA_038200685.1 Nitrospirales bacterium | reverse complement strand
GTCGGTCACGAGGGGTCCAAGCACCTCAATTCGCAGGTCTCCATTATTGAAAAAGGCAAAGGCCTTGTCGTCGCCGAACTGCAATCGCCGAATCTCTACGTTCTTTCTGCTGTTGTACTGAGACAGGGCTTGCTTCCACTTCAAGAACGGCTCGTTCATGTCTGCATCGGCCACTTTCAGGAGATCGTCTTCCAAGCCGACAAGGAACAGTTGGCCGTCCACTGTTTTGGTCGGGCCAAGTTGCTTGGCCTCGGGGACATTGGTCTTGTTGATCGTGCTCGGGCGTTTGACAATGCCGTTGTGGTAGACGCGCTTTGGCTGCATGAACAGCCTCTTTCGCTTCACCTTGTTGGTTTCCGACTTAAAGATCTCCGTGAGGTCGCCGAAATGGTCGGCGTCCCCATGGGTGACAATGATGCACTCGACTTCCTGAGGGTTCGTGAGTGTCGTTCCACGAAAACGGCCGGCCAAATAGCGAGCGAACATCTGATTGTCGCCGCCGTCGACAAGGACGACTTTTCCATCTGGTGATTCAATGACGGTTCCATCGCCCTGCTGGACATCGACGAAATTGACCTTGAGCACCTCGTTGTTCTTTAGCGGCCTCATGAGGTCGGCGGTCTTGATCCCGGAGGACTTACTGGGCTCGATATAGCCTGTGATCAATTCCGGTAGCGTGCTGCCGTCTGGTTGCTGGCGGAAGACAGCAGTACTGATTTCAATGTGGGTGTTGGTCTCATTCAGGACGGATACTTCGTCCCCCCAGGCAATGGTTCTGATAAACTTCTTTCGCCCTCTTTGTTCCCACACATCCGCGAGATCGACATTGAGCACACAGGCTTTGCCCACGGCGCACCTCATCTTCTAGGTGACAACTGCCTCAACATCAGAGGGGGTGCCACAACGCGAGTGCTCAAGCTGCCAATGTCCCGTTCAGTTCTTCAAGAAGCCTGTTCAGCTCATTGCCGAAAAGCTGATGCACTTTCCCTAACCCACCTTCTTGCGCAAAGGGCACATACTCGAAGTCCTCTGCCTCAACTACAAGGTTTGCCGCGACATGGTCGCGGATCATCTCGAGCCAGTGACGCTGTTCATCTGTAAATTTCTTCCCTCTGCTTTCTTGCTCCCCTAGCCAAGCATTGAAGTTGACGTTGACCTTCTCAGCGAATGGCACCAGCTCGTGGTCTTGATGCGTCGCAAAGCGGACGAGGGAGACGAGGTCTGTGAGGATACGCTTCCCGCTGGCGCCTTTGACCTTCGACTTCTCCAGTGCCGCATAGGCCTGCCAGAGCTGGGATTCGTTCCAGAGATAGGGCGGCTTTTCAATAGCATTGGCCAGATCCTTGATGTCCTCGAACCTCAGTCGCTGTTTGTACGGCTTGCTGTAGAGGACTTGCAGGGCGGTGATCTCGTCCTTGTGCTTCACAATGAACTGCTCAAACGACTGCACGATGGTGCGGGCACGGGCCAATGCATCAGCGCTGAAGCCTGCTTCGATGACCTGATCCTGGCTGACGTGGTCAATCGTCAGTTCGTTCTTCTTTTTGATCTCGATCAGGAGTTCGCGGAGCTTCGGGTCTTGAAGTGGCTTGGTTGCTTCTTGGATAAACGCGGCGGCTGTCTGCAGAATCTGCTGCTCGCTTGGTTTGTTGGACCCGAACTGTTTTCGTGCCCGTTCTTCATGCCGGTCTGGATTGACCGCCTCCACTAATTGACGACTGAGGTCTCTGAGCGTGAGGCCCCCGCTAGCTTTGCCGATGGCCTGTTCATCTTCCTTGGTTATCCGGTGCTCCATGCGAGCCAGCCGTCCGGCGATGCTGGTGAGCACGTCTTCTTCCGTGTTCCCCAGAGCCACAGCTAGGAGCAGCTTCTCGAAAGCGACGCTGGGCTTTTTCTCCATCGGCCGGGCGTCGGTCTTGTCTTGCTCGCAGACGCCGACGGTATCGACGATGACGAAGTGGTCTTTGGTCGTCGCGTCGGGTGTAACAGCCTTCAGATCATCCGGCTTGATGACGCGGACGCCCCGGCCCTTCATCTGCTCGAAAAATGTACGGGATTTGACTGCGCGCATGAAGACGACGATCTCGACGGGCTTGATATCGGTGCCGGTAGCGATCATGTCCACGGTGACGGCGATACGGGGATGGTAGCTGTTGCGAAAGCTTTTGATGAGCTCCTTGGGAGTCACCCCGGTGGTGCGATAGGTGATCTTCTGGACGAATTCGTTGCCTTTGCCGAACTCCTCGCGGAGGGTTTCGACGATGTTCTCCGCGTGGGCGTCGTCCTTTGGCAAAGATAAGGGTCTTAGGCACCTCAGTGCGGCCGGGAAAGATCTCGGTAAAGAGCTTCTCTTTGAATGTTTTGATGATGGTGCGGATCTGGTCCGGGGCGACTACCTCGCGGTCGAGTTGATCGGGATCATAGGCGAAGTCGTCATCCAACTCTTCCCATCGCTTCTTGCGCGTGTCACGTTCCATCTTCTGGACGTACACACCTGCCTCAACCTTGGAGCCGGCTGCGGTGATGGCGGTGCGGATGCGGTACACGTCGTAGTTGACGTTGACGCCGTCGGCCACGGCCTGCTCGTGGTTGTATTCCATGACCAGGTTTTGATTGAAGAAGCCGAAGGTCTGCTTGTTGGGTGTGGCGGTGAGGCCGATGAGGTGAGCATCGAAGTATTCCAGCACCTGTGCCCAGAGGTTGTAGATGGATCGGTGGCATTCGTCGGTGACGATGATGTCGAAGGTTTCAATCGGAATAACCGGATTGTAGTCAATGGGCTCGATTGGGCTTCTCAGAAGGCCGTGATTCTGCGTTGCTCGGGTCGTTCCGCTGCTCATTGACATGCCTGTCAACTCCGCTGCTCGCTCGCCTCGCTCTTGTCTGACGACCTTCTGCTTTGCCCAATCCCTTGTGTAAGCAGTTCAAGTCCCGCGATGGAAGTTTCCTCGTCCTCGTCCGACAATTCGCGCCCCTTGAGCATGGAGTACATGCGCTGGATGGTGCTGATGCAGACGCGCGCGGTAGTATCGAGGATATTGCCCGCCAGCCGCTGGACGATGAACTCTTCGGTGAACTTGAAGTTGTTGTAGGGCGAAACGTACTGCTGGAATTCCTTGAGCGTCTGGTCGCCGAGGTTACCGCGATCAACCAGGAAGAGCACACGCTTAGCCCCAGCGAACTTGAGGAGTCGATATATCGCGGCAATAGCCATGCGGGTCTTACCACTGCCCGTGGCCATTTGAATGAGCGCGCGAGGTCGATCCTCAGCCAGCGACTTTTCGAGATTGTTGATGGCCGTGATTTGTGCAGACCGGAGATCGGTGGTAACGAGAAGTGGCAGCGTTCGCAAGCGAGCGCGGAGAGTCGTGGCCGTTTCTGCAGATAGGGACGCGCCGTGCAGATTCCTTGGTGCATCGCTACGCTCTGGGATTGAGGCGGCTAGCGTTTCGGGTCGATGGAAGCTGAACACCGGGCGGCTACGAGGCTGAGGATCGAGGCCGTTTGTGAATCGCGTTTCTAAGCCGGTGCTCTGATACAGAAAGGGCAATGGTCGGAAATAGGCGGGTAAGTCCGTGGGGAGGCCCTTGCTGTACTTCTCGGCTTGAACTTCCACGCCGATGAGTGGAAAACCTTCCTTCTTCGCCTCCACAACCCCGGCGGCTTTTCCATCTAGATACAACAGATAGTCCGCAAAGCCATGTCCGCTTTCCAGCGGAAAACTTCTGAGGACCACGCCCCTCCCCGCATGAAGATTTGCACTCTTGTAGTCCTGAACTCGCCAGCCAGCCTGCTCCAGCGCCTGGTCGATATGCTCACGCGCGTGATCTTCTGGGGTGGGCATGGGCGCCAAGAATACCCCTTTCCCCATAGGAAATCACCCAACCCGTGTGAGGAAGTTCTGAGTGATGAGTTCTGGGTTCTGAGTTGTCTGGACCACTATGAGATGTAGGAACCGGACTGAGTGGGTCTCTCTGGTCTGTGGTGAAGAAGGTGACGGGGAAAGTTGGGATGGTCTGTCTCATCGTCTGGCTTGGACAGCAGACAGACTCCTTGAACCAGATGAACAATCGCGACATGCAGAGGCTTGTCGAGAGTAGAATCCTAGCTCTGGCAGCAGCTTCATCGGGGAGACTCCAGTGATGCTCGTAACGCCGGGAGCAAATCGTCGGAACCTTAGGCAGGCGCTCATTGCGGCTGGCCTGGTAGCCTGGGCTGCGGCGTTATTGGGCTGGGCCTTCCCTGTTCTGTGGATTCTCCTGGGACTGAGTCCGTTCACGTACTGGTGGGTGCGGCGACGGTGTCACCGGCGGGTAGCAGTGATGCGGCAGCCGTTTCCAGACCGTTGGGAGCAGATTCTTCGCGAGCAGGTCGCTTTCTTCTTGGCCCTTGACGATGCGGGGAAGGCGCGGTTCCGGCGACTGGTGCAGATCTTTCTCGACGAGGTGCGGATCACGGGCATTCGCACGGAGGTGGACGAGACGATTCGCGTGCTGGCGGCCGCGAGCGCGGCGATTCCCATTTTCGGATTCCATGACTGGGAATACCATCGGCTGCGGGAGGTGCTCATCTATCCGGATGCGTTCGACGACGCGTACCAGAACACGGACGATGCGTCCATTGTGGGGTTGGCGGGGCTGCACCATTTGAGCGGGGTGATGATTCTCTCCAAGCCGGCGCTCCT
>JBBRRN010000326.1:0-4689 GCA_038200685.1 Nitrospirales bacterium | reverse complement strand
GGAAGCATTGAAGGTGTCTTAAATTATGACGTCGACTATTTATGCAGCTGGGGTCAGGACCCATTAATCGGGATAGGCGAAACGACCGTTTCGAGCAAATGTTCGACGTAACCTGCGGGAAAAGAGTCTTTTGCGTCGTTGTGACATGCACTAAGAAACAGGGTCAGGCCTTGTAATCCTACATCAAGAGATTTCTTGGCGCGAGGCTGATGCTCAGAGCGGACATCGCCGGAAGAGCGTGGACCCGTCGAGGGTCATCTGAGAAGGAACGCGGACACTGACCAAGTCCGCGAAGGAATTTCCGAAGGCTGCCGCTCAGCGGAGCCCGACGGGTCGCTCTGGGAAACGCGGGAGCGGCTGCACCCCAGCCTCGCACGGACGAGACCTCACATCTCACTCCTCATGTTGGCGCCTCACGATTCTCATCCGCTCAGCATCGCAGCTCGCTTCCAAGCCCCGGCTCTCCGCTCGTGGACCAATTTGCACACAGCTCCAGTTTGGTATACATAATTGATGTTCGAACGGGACACCAAGAAAGCCGCCAGCAACAAGACCAAGCACGGGGTCTCATTTGAAGAAGCCAGTACGGCCTTCTTTGACTCGAACGGCATTGAGGGCGAAGACATCGACCATTCGACCACGGAAGCGAGACGATTTCGGCTGGCACAATCGGCAGCCGGCAACATTTTCGTCATCGCCTACACGCTCAGGAGCCACGGCCATGAAAAAACTATCAGAGTCATCAGGGCGCGAATGGCGAACCGAAAAGAAAAAAAGCGCTACCAAGAAGCGAAAAATTGATTATTCGGACATCCCTCCGCTATCCGACCGGCAGCTCACCTCTATGCGTCCGGTGGGACGACCTCCCTAGGGGGCGGAACGACGGCAACTCATTGCCATCAGACTTGATCCCGCTGTGCTTCGCTGGCTGAAATCCCTAGCAGCCAATCGAGAAGTCCCCTATCAATCACTCATCAACGATTTGCTGGCGGGAGAGATGAAGAAGGCAGGCTAGCCTCTCGCCAAGCCGAAGAGGTTGAATTACGCACGGCGTGGGGAAAGAAAAGGGGTCGGGAGCACTGCTGTCCAAGACAGGATTTATCCAGAGTCTTCTTGTCTGTAACCCATTGAAATTCTAGGTGACGTATTCGGATTGTGAATCGCGGTCTTCTAGCTGTGCAGATGCTGTCAAAAATCCAGACTGAGGTGCCACATAAGACAGCGCTGTAGCGAAGGGCGTGAATTCATGGCTTCGAAGCCCTTTGGGGCCTCCAGCAATCCCATTGGGACTAGGTGTTCGGTCAGATGCTGTCCAAGATCCATTTCTCAGAAAGTTATTTTGGACAAGAGTGGGTCGAGAGTCTTTTCTGATTGCGCGGCGTGATGAAATGCTCGCCCTTCCGTTTCGCGGCGCGCGATACGCTTCCTCACACTTGGTGCATTTCACATTCTCTCCCATTGACACCTCAGTTCTTAAAAAGTAGCCTATCCCTACTTCGCCGAAACGACACGTATGAAACTGAGTCCTGTCCCACCGGACATTGCCCATCTAGGCCTGCGTACCATCAAGTCGGTCTGTGTCGGCTCATCCGGCACGGCACTGTCCGAGTTACAGTTACAGTTCCTAACAGGCATCCAGCGACATATCCTCAAGACCGACTTCAGGCTGGATGAATTACAGGCCATTTCCGCAAAAGAACTCTCTTCGAAGCCGATAGACCAGGAATTCAAAGACCGCATTGTCCGGGGCTGCATCATTGCTGCCTGCATTGATGGAGAGATGGATTCACTGGAAGTTGGACGACTCGAACACTATGCGAACGCGTTAGAGGTCGATACGGGTCCGGTCAGAACGGCGTGGAAGCTGGCCAACAAGAGCTTGCTCCTTGCCAGGATTGATATTGTTCGTAAGTCGCTCCCTGGCGTCAAAATACGACACCTCATTCAATCACAAGGACTGCTTGCGGCAATCAAGCAATTCTTTCCTATTGCAGGCGGAGAGCTCCCGGAGGTGACGGCCAGGTACAACACACTGGACCACTGTGCCGAGGGAACGTTGGCCCGGGAATATACCAACTACCTGCGCCAGAACCATTTTCCCTTTCCAGGTCAGAAGGACGCCGGCCCGGAGATCATCGTCGTCCACGATTGCTTGCACATTCTCGGCGGCTACGGAACCACGGCGCCGGAAGAAATTGAAATCGCGGCATTTCAGGCAGGCTGCCAGTTTGAGGACCCGATCTATGGCATTCTGTTCGGCTTGGCACAGTATCACTTGAACATCCAGGTCGCTCCGGTCGCTCCCCCACAACGTCTTCAGGCGAACCCTGCGCAGCTGATCGCGGCATTTGCCAGGGGCTGTCAAATCAAGAGGGACATGTGGAGAGATTTCGACCCCTGGGATTACTTTGACCAGCAGGTGACAGACATCTGCTGGGAGTTGGGCGTCCCAGTCAAGGAGTAAGATTCTGAGAGTGAACACAAGGGGCGAGAGTCTTTACATCTTCCCGATTAGAGGCACAGCATGACTCTCTACAGTGAAGCATTGGTCGCCCTCGCGCTTCTGCGCTTCCGCTCTTCCCCTCCTCACTGCCTGCTCCACGATCACGAGCGGAACCACCCAAGAGGTCAGTTTTCATTCGAGCTCCAAAGACACCGTCGTCGCCCACGAAGATAGGCAAGGCGCACTCTTCCTCTATCCTTTACCTCGTTTCATGCAGGCTAGTGAAGAGGCGATACTTCTCGATAGCTTTGAGAAACACCTTCTACTGGCGAATCACTCCTACCAAAGCCGCTGAACAGCAGTTTCACCTTTCGGTAGACAAGGCTCCAATTCAGGCGTTGAGGCTCTAGTTACCACAAACGCTGCAGGCACATGCTCCCAGTGCCGCAAGTCCGGTTGCAGGGCGCCTTCGAGCACATCCGGTGCGGTACGCATCAAGGCCATTCCCCCGATTACCGAGAGTTGGCAGAGCCCCCCTGAGCCTTTGGCTGCCGCATCGAGCACACAGCCTCCGACCATGACGTCGGCTCCTGCCGCCAACGGAACTAGGCTGTAGGTCAGCCCAATCGGTAATCGGATCCATGCCTGGACGTTGAGGAGCGGATGGTACCCGTGACTATGGCGAATCGCCACCTTCTCGAACCAACTTTGTGTGGACAACCGCACGCCGGTGTCAGACTGACAGGCCAGAGGAAATTCCTTGCCCGCTATTACAGAAAAGTATCCATTCGCCGATCCGAAGAATTGCAGATCCCACGAGAGTTCAGGAAATCGATCGATGCTATAGACATGCCACGGCTCACTGAGCGCTTGCCCTTCGTCGATTCGATCCACCTGCCGCGCCGCAAATAGCCGGACTGCATCTTGCCGCCGTTTCCACATCACATCCAAATCCCTCAACCGAAGCCAATCAACACGCGCTTCGTTCACCTCGCCCACTCGTTCCCACAATGCAGCGGACAACAACAGATTCACCGGGTCTTCGCCGTAATTGTAGAGAGGTGTAAATAACTCATGATCCAGTTGTCTGAGCTCAACCTTCGCCTCCTCCGGTTTCTGCACATGTGCATAACTCGCCGCCAGTAAGAGACTGAGATAGCCGCGTTCATAACTTTCCATCACGTAATCGATGAAGGAACCTTCCGGAACAAAGATGTTGCTGGTCTCCTTCACGAGGGAGAACGTCTTGTGCCGGAATTCCAACTGGGCCTTTTCACCATGAACGATCACGAGGTCATAACACTGCCCCGCAAAAGCATCGGCCAGTCGGTTGAGTGTACCGATCCTGTCTGAAAAATTGATCTGGCCTTCAATCTCCGAACAGGCCAGCCCTTGCAGGATCTTCCCGCCTCCTGCCTGGCAGCCGGTGAGACTCATCAACAGACCCATGACTAACGCGACCATACACCGCGCAGGATTCTCAAAAAACCCCGTTTTCTCACCCATCCGACCCTGGCGCGCCGAGACGCGCCCTTCCCCAAGCAAAACCCCAGCTCCTCGACTCAAGCTCGTGTCACGTATCACGCCGCACGTCCCATGATTCCCGGGAACGAAGGGAAAACGCTACTGACGGACTTCCTCAACATCGTGCACACTGCTCCGGACTCATCGAAGAACCGCTGAGTAGATCTGCGAGATCTCGCGACTCGTCAAATCCCGCCATTTTCCTGGTTGGAGGCCACCCAGCACAATCGGCCCAATTGCCACCCTCACCAGCCGCAACGTGGGATTCCCCACTGCGGCAGTCATGCGCCTGACCTGTCGGTTCAACCCTTCGCGGAGCATGATCTCCAGCCAAGTAGTCGGCACGTTTTTACGGAATCGGATGGGCACGGGGCGATCAGGTAACTGCGGATCGTCCGGCAGCAGACGTACTTCAGCAGGCTTGGTCTTCTTGCCGTTCAGCACCACTCCTGTTCGCAACTGCTCCAAGGCCTCCTCGCTCGGGATGCGCTCGATTTGCGCGAGGTACAGTTTTGGCAACTTATGCTGCGGGTCTGTGATGTGATGGGCCAACCTACCGTCCGACGTCAGAAGCAGCAGCCCTTCACTATCCATATCGAGACGGCCGGCTGCATAGACACCAGTCAAATCGATATAGTCCGCCAAGGTCTGCCGCCCGTCTGAATCGGTAAAACACGGCAACACGCCATAGGGCTTATTGAACGCGATCGTTCGAGAGGTGT
>JBBRRN010000325.1:0-4693 GCA_038200685.1 Nitrospirales bacterium | reverse complement strand
GGGGCGGGGATGATGGGGCTTGCGGCCTGTATCTTGTTTGCCGAGGCGAATTCCGCGCTTGCGGTTGTGTCGCATGACACGCATGTTGCCGTGGATTCCGCTGTCGATGTGGCGACACCGGTGAATGTGCAGGCAGGTCCGATGCTAATGGACAAGATGTCGAAGGCCATCGAGCAAATCGAGCGGCAGGTGCAGAGCAAGGGGCCGTTCCAGGGCGCCGGAGCCCATGCGATGCAGCAGGGCATTCTACTCGTCGCCGAAGATCAGGATAAGGTGAAGGTCACGCAAGGGGCTCGCTGTCCGGCGCAGGCTCCCGTCCGTGCCTTCGATATTTCCACGATCAACGTTGAAATTTCCGTGAACCGATTTGGAGATTTCTATCCAGGGTACATGTATGCGCTGACCGAGAATGTCGCAGGGGTGCGTGAGGAGGAAGAGAAGAACAAGGCTGCGCGGGAGAGCGACGATCCGACGTTCGCTACCGGCGCAGTGTCAAACGGTTTGCAGGGCGACCTGATTCAACCGTTGGTCATTCGGGCGAACCAAGGGGATTGTCTCCGAATCACATTGCGAAATCAGATTACCGACGAGCCAACCAACATGATCGTGAACGGATCGCAGATGCTCGTCGCCAGCACGGGCAAGCCGGCGACCGCCAATAATCCTGATGCATTGGTGCCAACAGGGAAACAGGGTGAATTCGAGTGGTATATTCCCATGGATCTTCAGGTAGGCGGGCGCGCGTTCCATAGCCATGCGACCAGAGAGCAGTATTCCCTGGGGCTGTTGGGCTCACTAGTGGTCGAGCAGCGCGGGTCCCGACATCTAAGCCCGTTTTCTGGTGAGGAAATGAAGAGCGGCTGGGAGGCCATGATCGATCTGGCAAACGCCTCAGACTTCCGTGAATTTGTCATTTTCTATCATGAGGCAGGAGACGAGACGTTTCGATTGTTGAATCGCAAAGGGGACATGTTGCCACAGCGTGATCCACACACGGACACGTACCGGCCGGGGGCGCGCTTGCTCAACTATCGCAGCGAACCACATGGCACGAGACTCGAACAGCAGGAGCACCTGGTCGGGTTTTCCGATGAGTCGCAGGGCTACGGGTCCTATACGTTCGGCGATCCCGCAACTACGATTCCCCGCTCATATTTGGGGGATCCCGCTACGTTCCGGATGGTCGGTGGGTCTGAAATCGTCCATTCGCACCATCTGCATGGCGGTTCCATCCGCTGGGCCAGACAGCCTGGCACCAGCAGGATTGATCCGACCTTGTCGAAGAGCGGCCCAGTGAAGTTTCCGCCCATCAGCGACCCGTCGGATCGGCTAGACGTCCAGTCTATCGGACCGTCGGAAATTTACGATGAGGTCACCGAGGGTGGGTCCGGCGGCTTGCAGGCGTTGGCTGGAGAGTTTGTGTTCCACTGCCATATCCCGCAGCACTATGTGACGGGGATGTGGGGATTCTGGCGCGTGTACAACACCTTGCAGGCGCCTGGGTCTCAGACAGACGTGATGAAGCCGATCGTTGAGCTTCCTGATCGCAAGGGGAAGATCAAGCTCGCGGTCAGCTCGGACAAGCTGGTCGGGACCACCGTGGATTGGTATGGCGGGAAGAAGTGGGAGATCACGAAGGATAAAACAGATTGGAAAGCCAATCCGGTCAAGGTCTCTATCAAGGATTGGGTCGAGTATATGTTGCCGCCGCAAGGATTGCCCGGCAAGACCGAAGATCAAGTAAAGCAGGCTCAAGCGCATGATGCGACGGTGGTGAATTGGAAGTGGGAAGGTGCATTAGCGCTGAATGAGCCTGAGACGCCGCACAAGTGGGCGGATTATGAGTCAGCAACTCCTTTGAAGCGTCCGGCCATTACGTTCGATCCGCAAACCGGGAAGCTGGCCTTCCCCTGGCTGCGTCCACATCTTGGGAAGCGGCCTCCATTTGCGCCGAATCATGGTGGAGCGCCGTGGTTAGAACCGTTCCATGTGCGCGAAGATGGAACCAAGAGTACGGAGCAGGCCAGGCCGGGTGAGCAGGGGCCGTGGAGTTTGTGTCCGGAAAATTCTCCGCGCAAGTTCTATACGACTCATGCCATTACGCTGCCGATTACACTTAAGCCGGCGACGTCCAAATCCGCCGCCCTTGTCGACCCAATCGGAATGATTTTTGTGTTGCACGAGGAAGAGGCTGAAGTTCGCAAGAATCCAAAAAAACAGCTTCCGTTGGTGATTCGCGGAAACGTCTACGACTGTGTCGACATCATCTACAAGAACGAGATTCCGGACGATGCGCGGACGGGGTGGGCGAACAAGGTCAATCTTCACCCGCATTTCTTTCAATTCGATACCAGCGCATCCGATGGCCCGACGATTGGATTTTCGTATGACATGTCGCTGCGCGCCTTTACCATGTTGAAGGATCCTCAGCCCACTAAGGGGATGCCCCTGCCGGGAAATACAGTGCAGACGGCGGATTCGAAAGCCGGTGCGCGCAGCATTACAGTGGCCGATCCGTCGAAGTTCCATGTGAACATTGAGCTGGGTGTGGGGATGGACGATCCTAAGTACTTCGAAGTGGTACGGATCAAAACCATCAATGGAAAGACCATCACATTCGATGCGCCGTTGAAGTACGCGCATCAAAAAAACGATATTGCCAGCGTCGAATTTATCCGTGAGCGCTGGTATGTCGATTCCGATTTCGGCACCGTGTATTGGCACGACCATGTCTTCGGAACCGATACCTGGGGACATGGGCTGTTCTCTGCGTTCATTACCGAGCCGCCGCGCTCGACCTATCATGATCCGGTCACAGGAAAAGAAATCCGGAGCGGCCCCATTGCGGACATCCATACCTTGGAGCCTGTCTCTGCCCATATCCGTGGTAGTTTCCGCGAAGTCATGATGCATATCCAGGACAGCAATGCGCGGGTGGCGGAATTGATCACCACCGATAATCCGCAAGCAAGAGTGGGGGCGACCACCGTCGATGGGCCGCCGTCCCATCAGTTCCCTGAGCGCATCAATAAGTCACCGATGTGGTTTCTGAACGGCGGCGAAGCCACCACCGGAAGTAGCTACAGCATGCGCGTGGAGCCGTTGAGTGTGCGTCTAGCCCATAATCCTGACCCTTCGAAACTC
Organism: Nitrospirales bacterium; assembly: GCA_038200685.1. Taxonomy (GTDB): domain Bacteria; phylum Nitrospirota; class Nitrospiria; order Nitrospirales; family Nitrospiraceae; genus Palsa-1315. The sequence continues at coordinate 1,549 of JBBRRN010000325.1, read as the reverse complement.
TTTGTCTCCGGTATTCACGGCGATCCGGGCACTCCGTTGTTGCGGGCCTACCTCGGCGACCCGATTCTGGTGCGCGCCTTGGTAGGGTCTGCAAACGAAGTGCATACCTGGCACGTGACGGGCCATTGGTTCCCGATGGAACGGTACTCGACGACCGCCATGCCCCGGAGCACGATTCACCTGGCGATCGGAGAGCGGTATGATCCGGCGATTCCAGCCGCGGGTGGTCCTCAAAAACAGGCCGGCGACTATCTCTACTATAGTGGTCGTGCCTCCCACTTTGCGGAAGGTAGTTGGGGAATTTTCCGGGTCTTCGATGAACTGCAAGGGGATCTGAAACCCTTGCCAAGCCGTGAGCAGATTCAAAAGTCAGCTCCGTCGATCTGTCCGGCAGAAGCTCCCATGAAGACTTTCAACGTGTCGGCGATCGACCAGAACATCCGGTACCACGAAGGGACGCCGGGTGTGATGGAAGTCGATTTGGAACGGAAGATGGTGTTTGGGAACGAGCAAGGCAAGATGTATGTGCTTGACGGTGATCGTGGCAAGGTCAAGGCGGGCGAACTCAGGCCGAGCCCACTGACCTTGCATGTGAACGTCGGCGATTGCATGAAGATCAATCTGAAAAACGAGATGGCAAAAGAACGGGCAGGATTCCACGTCGATATGATGGCGTTCGATCCGAAAGATTCGTTCGGCGCCAATGTCGGCAACAACCCGGGTGATCAAACGATCGGTCCGGGTCAGAGCAAAACGTACACCTATTTTGCGCACCCGGAGTACGGAGAACTGGCCGCCCTCATTCAAGATTGGGGGAACGTGGTCGAGAATCCACGCAATGGCCTTTTTGGCTCGATCATTGTCGGCCCGAAGGGATCGCTCTACCGCGATCCAATGACGGGCGCCGATGTGACGATGAAGAGCAGCTGGCGCGCGGATGTGCTCGTGGATCGGACGATTCCCGGGAATGAAAACCGGAAGAACTACCGTTCCTTCTCATTGATGTTCCAGGACGAAGATAACATCATAGGCGTGAGCTTCATGCCCTACATCCAGCAGGTGGCCGGCATCACGGCTGTGAATTATCAGTCGGAACCGACTGCCTGGCGGATGGAAAAGGGGTGTGATGTGTCGGAGCTCTTCAGCTGTGTCAAAGCCGGGGCTGCTGGACCTGCGACGCCGCTGTTGCAGGCACATGTCGGAGATCCAGTTGCCATTCACGTGCTTGGTGCGTTTAGTGAGCAGGTCCAACTGTTCACGGTCGATGGCCACGAGTGGCCGCATGAGCCGTATTCGCAGGGTGCCGACCAGGTTAGCACCATGGAGTTCGGCGGCTCAGAAGTGATTAATGCGTACCTCACGGGCGGCGCCGGAGGTCCGAATAAGATCGTCGGCGACTATATGTGGAAAAACCAACGTCCGGCGTATGCCAACGCAGGGCAATGGGGCCTCTTCAAGGTCCTGCCGATTGCCGATTCGCGTATTCTTCCGTTGATGCCACAGGTTCCGCCAACCAAGACGGCAGAGTTTGAGAATGGCGGGGCCGTGT
>JBBRRN010000324.1:0-4708 GCA_038200685.1 Nitrospirales bacterium | reverse complement strand
TGTAGCGGTAGGACTGGTCACGCAGAAGCGGTCCGTATCACATTCGACCCCACCGTCGTCAGCTATCGCGAGTTATTGGACGTGTTATTTGTCATCCACGATCCCACAACCCTCAATCGGCAAGGACACGATGTCGGGACGCAGTACCGGTCGGCAATTTTCTACCATATGCCTGAGCACAAGCAGATTGCTGAAGAGACGATTGCTGACATCACGAATGCGAAGCTCTATGTCAATCCAATCGTGACGGAAATCACTCCTGCCGGAACCTGGTACGAAGCTGAGCCATACCATCAAGAGTATTTTGCTCGAAATCCATTCCAGGGGTATTGTACTGCGGTGGTCGCCCCAAAGGTCGTCAAGTTCCACAAACTCTTCGCCGAAAAACTCAAGACGTAACGCTGCCAGACTTTAGGATGATCACGTGATCAGAGAACCCTCTGTTCCGGAAACTTTCGATTAGGGGGATCGCGGGGAATATCACCGATCAGGTATTATTCTCGTGATTAAGCCAGATATCCTCGTGCCCCTCTGCCTGGTCGGATGCGCACAGACCCACGAAGTCGAACAGCCGTTGGTCCAGGAGGAATGGCGGTGCCACATTCGATAGGGCGGCGAACATACTGTCTGTGCAGCCAGGCGAGCGATGCTCCCATTCATGCAGGAACTCTTTCATCTGTTTTCGTTTGAGATCCTCTTGCGAGCCACAGAGATCGCAGGGAATAATGGGAAATGCGCGCAGTTCCGCATACTGAGCGAGATCGCGCTCTCGCACCGCGGCCAGAGGACGAATCACCACATGCCGTCCGTCTTTCGATCGCAATTTCGGCGGCATGGTCTTGAGTTTACCGGTATAGAACAGATTCAGGAACAACGTTTCAATAAGGTCATCGCGATGGTGCCCCAGTGCGATCTTGGTCGCGCCTAATTCCGTGGCAACGCGGTAGAGATGGCCACGACGGAGTCGGGAGCAGAGCGAACAGGTGCTCTGCCCTTCGGGAATGAGCCGTTTGACGATTGAGTAGGTGTCCCGTTCCTCGATACGGAAAGGAACTCCAATCTTCGTGAGATAGTCGGGAAGTACATGGGCGGGAAACCCGGGCTGCTTTTGATCCAAGTTCACTGCGACTATGTCGAACTGAATCGGAGCACGCCGTTGCAAAACGAGTAATACATCGAGCAGCGCATAGCTATCTTTCCCGCCTGACAGGCACACCATGATCTTGTCGCCGTCAGTAATGAGGCCATACTCGCGAATGGTTTCCCCAGCCAGGCGAAGCAGTCTGGTTTGCAATTGCTCCGTAGGCTCATCGAGTTTCAGGTATGGGCGCGAGGGGCTTGCTGAATGTGACATCGGGCGGCATTCTACGCGGTCAGTCATGCGGCTGTCGATCTCCAGCTGGGGGGAATATGGGTCAAGATGAAAACCGCTCGGACGGCACAGTTCAGTCCGTTCTATTCGTGTGCACGGGAAACATCTTTCGCAGCGTGACTGCCGAGTATGCGCTCAAGGCGAGACTCGGCGACGACCTGCGTTGCATCGTCGGCTCGGCTGGGATCGACGCCAAGCCGCAGTCTGTACATGCCTGGGTTCGCACTAAATTATGCGAGAAGGGTGCTGATGCGAGCCACCACACCCAACGGCAACTTACCAAGGAGCTGGTCGAGTCTGCAGACCTCGTCGTGGCAATGGGGCGAGACCACCAGGACTTCATTCGGCAACAATTTGGTCGCGACGTTCCTCTGTTTAATCAAATCTGTCTCGGCCACGACCAGCCGATTTTGGATCTGCACGAAGTGATGCCGGATTGGGAAGCCGACCCTGAGCGAGCCCGAGCCTACGTGTGCTCGGTGATCGATGTCATCTGGGCTACGGCGCCAGCCATTCTTTCTCACCTCCGTTAGCCGGTTTTACGGCACCGATGCCTCTGCAGGGTTCATTCTTGGACTCGATCGGACATTTTTCTCCATTTAGGGGTGGCAGTGAGGGGTATGGCCTCGCAATCGAGGCTATGTTGAAGCATCTGCTATATTTTGTGCAGGACATCGTAAGGGCTCGTTCAGTCGAATACGGTACTGAGGCAACCATTGCAGGCACAAGAAACAGCACCATCAGATAGTCGTGATCACGACCCGGAATGGGTTTCGTGGTCCGACGAACAACTCCTGAGCCTTCCCATGAACCAACTCGGCGTCACTCTCGATGGAACATTTCTGTCGGGTCAGATCCAGCAACTCTATGCCGAACTCGAAGCCAGACAGCTGAGATTCCGTCCCCATTTTTGGTTGTCGAACGAATGGTTTACGCCGGATGGGGTACCGGGGATTGCCGTACCGTTTTACTTGGCCCATCCACGGCTCGCGAAACTTGAAATGCACCAGATGCTCGATGTCGAAGGGGGGACACCGGAATGGTGTATGCGCATTTTACGGCATGAGGCCGGCCACGCCGTGGAAAATGCCTATCGCCTCCGTCGTCTCCGCCGCCGGCAACAAGTGTTTGGTCGCTCGTCCGATCCCTATCCGAAATATTACAGTCCGAGGCCCTATAGTCGGAGCTTTGTGCGGCATCTCGATGTGTGGTATGCGCAAAGCCATCCGGATGAAGACTTCGCGGAGACCTTCGCGGTCTGGCTCACACCAGACTCGACGTGGGGCGACCGCTACAAGGGATGGCCGGTGCTCAAGAAGTTGCAGTATGTCGATGAACTCATGGAAGACCTGGCAACTGTTCCGCCCAAGGTGGTTACGAGTGAGGAGGTCGATCCACTGTCCCAACTGAAGAAGACCCTGGGCGAGCACTATGACCGAAAGCGCAGGCACTATGGAGTTGAACAGCCGTCATTGTACGATCCAGACTTGAAGCGACTGTTTTCCGATGCCCCTGCTCATGCGGATAAAATGAGTGCCGCCACCTTCTTGAACCGCTTTCGAAAAGAGGTGCGCCGCAAAGTTGCTGCCTGGACCGGCGAATATCAATATACGATCGATCAGGTCATGGAGGGCATGATTCAGCGCTGCCGGCAGCTCCATCTGCGACTGCCGCTTGCGGAAGAACAGGCGAAATTGGATTTCACGATCTTGTTGACGGTTCACACGATGAACTACTTGCGCAGCGGGCGACATAAGGTGGCGGTATGAAACGTCTCCGAATTCTCGTCTTGATGCACGAAGATCTGGTTCCTCCGGATCCTCTCAATGGGCAGGATGTGGCGGGAGCCGAGTGGAAGACGGAATACGATGTGGTCTCCACGCTCCGCAAGCTCGGACATGACGTCAAGCCGCTGGGGATCAAGAGTGATCTCGGGGTGCTTCGTTCGGCGGTCGAAGACTGGAAGCCGCACATTGCCTTCAATCTGCTGGAAGAGTTCGATGGGGTGGCGGTGTACGACCAGAACGTCGTGTCGTATCTTGAATTGCTTCACATGCCGTATACGGGGTGTAACCCGCGCGGGTTGATGCTGGCGCGTGACAAAGTTCTCTCTAAGAAGCTGTTTTCGTTCCATCGCATTCCGTTCCCTGATTTCATGGTGGTGCCGCAAGGGCGTACGGTCAAACGCCCCGCGTGGTTGTCATTTCCCCTGATAGTCAAATCGGTGACCGAAGAGGCGTCGCACGGGATTTCTCAGGCGTCGATTGTCCAGGATGACGACAAACTCAAGGAGCGAGTCGAATTCATCCACACACACGTAGGGACCGGAGCCCTTGTCGAGCGGTACATCGAAGGGCGAGAATTTTACGTCGGGGTGATGGGCAATGGACATGTTCACGTCTTACCGGTGTGGGAGTTGATGATGGACCGGCTACCGGAGGACGCTCGCCGGATTGCGACAGAACGGGTCAAATGGAATCGCACGTATCAAACCAAGTATGGGATTCGTTCAGAAGAAGCCAGGAATCTTCCTGAAGGGAAAGCCGAGAAGATTCAACATCTCGCGAAGCGTGTGTATCGGGCACTCGGCTTGAGCGGCTATGCGCGCATCGATGTGAGAATGGACGCAGCGGGTAGCGTGTACGTGCTGGAAGCTAATCCGAATCCACAAATCGCGCACGACGAAGATTTTTCGGATTCGGCAGAAAAGGACGGATATCCTTATACAGACCTGTTACAAGAATTGCTGAATATAGGACTGCGCTGGCAGCCAGCCAAAGCAGCCTAGCTGTCTCACCTCTCCTACCCACCATCCACTGATACTTCCGCAGCCAGTGAGTGCGTTCCCTCTTGTCTGAGAGGAGACCGTGCGCCTATGCCTTTTGGCGTGGGTTAGTGCGAACGTGGGTGAGGAGGCAAGGGGCACGAATGAAGCAGGAGCCTGTTACCCAGGCTAAGGTTTGAATCGGAAACCAAACAGCAAGGCCACGCTTGTTTGGTCATTTTCCCGTAACGAAGGAGAGAGGTTGATGTCATGAAGATTGACGATCAACGTCGAAGACAAGGCGATATTGGAGGAAGCCTGGTATTCTAGTGAGACACCGATAGGGATGTACCAGCTCGTGTCGTTGCGGTCGATGCGCCCGGGGCCAGCTCCACGGTCTAGGTCTGCGTGGAGCAACCCGATTCCCGAAAAGGGCACCAGGTTGATGCGGTTATTCAGGCGCAAGTGGTAGCGGCCAACTCCAGCGAAGGAGATCTGAAAAAGATCGCCCATCGGACTGATCTACTCATCGGTCCAATGGAGAAGTTTCGATCGATGTAGTAGTCGGCGTT
>JBBRRN010000323.1:0-4718 GCA_038200685.1 Nitrospirales bacterium | reverse complement strand
CTCGCGTCATGCATGCTTTTAGCTTTTTCTCCTCTGCATCACTTGTCTCCTTGCTTCACCGGGTTACGAAGAAGCCCAATGCGCTCAATCTCGACCTCAACCACGTCGCCATCCTTTAGGAAGAGAGGTGGCGTGCGCTTGAAGCCAACGCCAGACGGCGTGCCCGTGGCAAGAATATCACCGGGTTCTAAGGTCATCAGCGAACTGAGAAAGGCAATCGCCGACGCGACGGAAAAAATCATGTTCGCTGTCGTATCATGCTGGACTTCTTGTCCGTTCACTCGTGTGACGAGGGTGAGTGTTTGGGGATCGGGAATCTGGGACGCTGGAACAATTCCTGGCCCCATAGGAGCGAAGGTATCGAGTGCTTTGCCTGCTGTCCACTGGCTCGTCTGAGCTTGTATGTCACGAGCGGTCACATCATCGATAATGCAATACCCCGCGACATAGTGAAGTGCCTCCTCTTCAGGAACGGCCTTGCACCGCTTGCCGATGATGACGGCCAACTCCCCCTCGTAGTCGATGAGCGTACTCACGCGTGGTAAGAGAATGGGACTGGTCGGACCAATTAAACTGTTGCGGAACTTGGCGAAGATCAGGGGAACTTTCGGTATCTCCTGCTGAGCTTCTGCCGCATGCTCACGATAGTTCACGCCGAGACAGAGGATTTTGTCCGGGTCAGGAACAGGAGGGCCAAGCTCAAGCGTGTTGAGCGGGAGGACTGCATTCCCCGCGTCGAACCGCTGACTGGCCCAGGCGCACAGCTCATCAAAGAACGGCACCAGTTCTCGCACTGAGGAGGATGATCTCCCATCGCTTGAGACATAGGCACTCGCATCAACGACCGCCTGATCGTGCAGTATTCCAGCACGCCAGGCAGCATCCGAATTATTCAGACGGTAACTCACGAGCATCATAGCAGAGACTCCTCTCGTATCGCTTACACTTACCAGTGAAACACAACGCGACACCTTTGTTGACAGCTCCCTTGTTCTGTAGAGAGCATTCTCTTCTTTTCTCGCTCTACAAGCCTGAATGCTTCCTTTCATCTCGACTTTAGAATTCTGTATACAGGTTTGCTGTCAAACTCTTGAAAAAATTCGTTCAAGTGGGTATACTTACTGATAGTGTATGCAGATTTTCGCATTTTGTCAAGATGACCGTTCGTGAATTTGCTCCACTTCTTGTGTCCTAAGGTGGAAATGTTGCGATTCGATGAGGGAATTCTTTGCGAAGTATCTGAGGGAAACAGCTTTGTGACAAACGTGATGCGACGAGTCTCCGAAGCAATTTTTTTCGACAACGGAAGAGACAAAGAGAACCTCTATTCCCTCAGATACGTGTACATTTTTGCCATCATCGAAACTACGTATATACAGCAGGAGGCGAGTTATTTGACATTTCTTCTCCACTGTCTGTTACACGGCGTGCGCTGCGGTTTGTCAGTTGACTTCTCGTCTCCTCTCACGGAGAGAGTGAAGATAGACATCTGTCTCGTGCAGAGGGAGTAGGGTCTTGCAGGGGATCAAGCCTCTCGGTGTAAGAGGTGACAGTCGCCCAACGCAGAGCAGGATACCCATCTGCGTCATCCGTTTGGATCGAGCATGTGTGTTCCTCAGGTGATGTCAGAGGACGCAACGTTGCGCCAGGAGAAGAATTTATTTGCAGAGAGGAGATTGGTGCCAATGGGAACGTCTATTTCGACTACCGACGACATGATTAATCGCCTGGAGATCCGGGAACTGCTGGAGAACTGGGTCGTCTGGCGAGATGCTGGCGACTGGGAACGCTTCGCGACGGTTTGGCACGATGATGGTCGCATGATCGCCACCTGGTTCCAAGCGAGCGCGCCGGAGTTCATCACGGGTTGCCGCAGATCGTTCGACGCGGGCATGGTCGGGCTCCATTGCCTCGGCGGCACGAGCATCGACGTGAACGGATCCCGTGCCATCGCGCAGACGAAGATGCAGATCGTCCAGCGCGGACAGGTCCACGGCGTGGTGGTCGACGTGACCTGCCTTGGCCGCTTCGTAGATGCGCTGGAGAAGCGCGACGGACGCTGGGGGATCGTGCTGCGACAGCCAGTGTACGAGCTTGACCGCATGACGACGGTCGAGCCTGGCGCGACGCTCGAACTCGACCCCCACCTGTTGCACTCCTTTCCTGAGGGATACCGGCACCTCGCCTATCTGCAGACTCAGATGGGCTTCCAGGTCAGCCGAACGCTTCCGGGTACCCGCGGGTCCGAGATCGAGGCACTCGGGACGCGCATGCGGCAATGGTTGGCCGGAGACGAAGCGACATGTTTGGACACGTGATCCGAGTGGGTTTCGGCGCGGAGACGCGAATCCTGAAAAGATTGACGGAAGGAGGTTCCATGACCATCAAGCAACTCACCCAAGACCTGTACATCATCCGTGGTCTGGTGAACGTCTACGTGCTGGAGACAGCTGACGGGCTGGCGGTGCTCGACACCGGGTTCCCGAACAGCACCCCGAAGATCCTCGACGGCGTGCGCGCGCTCGGTCGTCAACCCAGCGACGTGCGCCACATCGTGCTGACCCACGCTCATCCTGACCACATCGGCAGTGCCGCGGCCCTCAAACGCGAGACTGGCGCGACGCTATGGGCGCACCCCATCGACGCGCCCATCATCGAGGCCGGGACGGGCTTCCGCCACGTCGAAGCGTCGCCGGGGCTGCGCAACAGGATTCTCACCCATCTGCTGCTCGGGCTCGTCACCGCCCGCTGTTGAACCCACCAAGGTTGACCGGTTCATCGAGGACGGCGACAGCCCGCCGTTCCTCCCCGACCTCATAGCCATGCATGCGCCCGGGCACTGCGCGGGCCAGATCGCCTTCCTCTGGCGGCGGCAGCGGCTTCTGGATGAGGCATTGGCAAGGTGGCAAAGCCAACAAAGCGATCAGGATGAGCGGCAATGGCCGCCGCGAGCTGGTCATTGATCTCCTTTGTCAGCGGTACCGCCTCTGTATCAGGGATGGCTGGTAGCCCTATGGGAGTGTAGGAGAGAACCTGGACATCAACGCCCATTGTGTCCATCGCTTTCAAGCGACCAGCCCCCAGATCTTCGAGTTGGGTGCTCAGGGGAGACGCTAATGGAGAGGGGGCTTGGGCATCTGGAAGCAATTTCGCCAGTGCCTCCTTGATCGCAGGGATTTGGAAATGCTCTTCAAGCGCAATAATCTTCATCTGTTTCCTTTTCTTTTCGTTCAACGGTCTTGCTCGGCGCAGGACGCTCATGGACACAGCAGCATATGGCGCGACGTAAACCGCACCTCGTTCATCAGTCGTTTCCCGCATGACTTAGTTGTCTGTATGCTTGACAACCCGCTTTCCTCGGCCCCCTTCTGCTTCGAGCGAGAGATGCGCCTCAGCGATGTTGTCCAGGTCATAGATGCTATGAACGACCGGACGGATGGAGCCAGCATCAACGTATGCGGCAAGATCAGTCATAATCTCTCGCATTGGCGTAGCGCTAAAGAACTGAACCCGCTTAGGTCCGAAGATACTTGAGGCTAGGATAGAGGCGATATTCCTCGAACTCATCGCCAAGCAGAACATTCTGCCTCGATGACTCAACAATCGGCGATATTTGCTCAGGTCCGTCCCTACGAGATCGAGCACGACATCAAATGGCTCCAGAGAGGATGGTGTCGTTGTTCGATAATCGAGTGCCTCGTCAGCCCCAAGTTCCTTCAAAAAATCAAGGTCCTTCGCCGAGGCGAGCCCAGTCACGTGCGCACCCAGCAATTTTCCCATCTGAACCGCCATACACCCTACACCGCCTGCCGCTCCGCGAACAAGGAGACGTTCGCCGGGCCGCAACTTGGCCTTGTCTCGTAAGGTGATGACGGCAACCGCGCCAACGCTAGCCATCGAAGCTGCCTCAACAAAGTTGAGACGTTTCGGGCTTGACGCAATGCGAGTTGGCGAAATCGTGACAAAATCTGCGGCGCAACCTTGCATGAAGCCCCTTTTCACCAAAAGCGGCATCTCACCCCAGACCAGATCGCCTACCTTGATGTCCGGCGTTTGAGTCTTGATCTCGACAACCTCACCTACGAAGTCGATCCCAGTACGTTTAGGAAATTGGTTGCCTGTGAGGAAGCGCAATTGACCGGAGCGAATGGTCGTGTCGAGCGGATTCACGCTCGATGCATGGACTCGCACGAGTGCCTGATCGTGGTCAGCTTGGGGGCGTGGTACCGTCCTTATCTGCAACCCACTCCCACTCGGCGACCCATACCGATCATACTCAGCTGCACGCATCACCGCTGTCACCGTCTTCTCCGCGTGTGTCATGATTTCTTCCTCTTTGTGAATATGTGTCATGATTTCTTCCTTTTTATAAACGAGAACACCTCTACGATACTTCGCAGAAGAGTTGGTATCCTACTCTGATTCTGTGGGTAGCAATGGCGAGGCAATCGCGGGTTCGTTCTGTCCACCGAGACGACGACGTGCAGTTTCACGACGTCCGACGGCGGAAACATGATTGGTTGAGGCCGCCAGACCAAAGATGGGCATGTTCCCGTAGAGGGCCTCGTACTTCCCAGCCTCGACAAGAAAAGTTTCGTGCCAGATGCCAACACTGCCATCGCTACCAATATTTTTATTGAAACGACGCCACGCTCCCAGGTGTGGATCGTCTTTGTCCCTGGCAAATTTCTCCAGATCGTCAAAGGAGTGCCAGTACT
>JBBRRN010000322.1:0-4732 GCA_038200685.1 Nitrospirales bacterium | reverse complement strand
CAGGGGTGATGTGACGGTTGACCCATTCCAAGAACACATCGCGCGAGAGCCGTCCCGCTGCCAGGTCAAGTACGATGCATTCTTGTTCGTCGACTGGTGCACAAAGTTCGCGTCCATTCACCAGTAAAAAGACTTCCATCGCGGCATGCCCAATGCGCTTGTTGCCATCAATGAAGGGATGATTGAGAACGAGGGAGAAACAGAGCGCTGCGGCTTTAGAAGGGAGGTCGGGATATAGGTCAGCATCACCGAAACTTTGGCGTGGTTGAGCAAGGGCAGACTCAAGGGCGTTGATGTCTCGAATTCCGCCAGCACCACCCCATCGTTCCAAGACGGATTGATGAAGCTCCAAAACTTCAGCAAAGGTGAGATATCGAGTCACGAGAGGCGGCGGTATAGCTCGGCGTTCTTCTCCATCACCCGCTTGGCAGCGGCATCGAACGCGTCATCAGGCTGACTGATAAAGTCGTGGATGCCAAGACGCACCATCTGTTCGACAGTCAGCCCCTCGCGCTTGCCCAGCGCTTCCAGCCGCCGCATTTCTTCATCTGATAGGGAGATCGTGAGCGTTGCCATGATCGGCTCCATCGCTTAGGATGCTGCGTCTTGTGATGAGGTCAGTATAAGGGAAAGGACTCGCGAGGGCAAACCCTTGAACCAATCTGCCGCCATGCGAAGGAACTCCCGCAAGCCCGCCTAACCTACGGGCCAGCGCGGTTAACTAAGGCGTGATGGTATGCTCGAAAGTATTCACTGATTTTCACAATGGGTAATTATGGCATCTTGTTGGACCCCGGAAGACGAGCAGAGTTTTACTATATCCACACATGTTCTCACAGAACTCAAAGCGAGTTTGCCAGCGAAGGTTGAAGCAGCAAAAACCTCGCAAAAGGCAAAACTACCGTTCTTTACTACGTGTCTCCGGGAGTGCTTACTATTTCGCATAACGGAGTTAGGTGAATCGGCGTGCAAAACAATAATAGCCGGGGAGTTGGTGTCCGGAGCTGTTCTTGTGCGTGCTCTCTTGGAGGCTGTAGCACTCATTGTTTTGCTCGGTCAAAGGGTGAGAGAAGCAATTGAAAGCGGAGATATACAGAAATTGGATGATCTCGTTTCGCGAAGTTTAGTTGGCTGCAGAAATAAAGTGACCCCTCTCGAAGCTATCAATGTTCGTACAATACTAGAACATGCCACAAAGAAGTACGAAGGATTGGGAGACGTCTACGATGAATTATCCGAGATAGCTCACCCTAATTGGGGAGGGTTGCTTGGAGCCTATGGAACGCTTAATACAGATGAAAAGCTGTACGAGCTTAGTAATAGCAAAATTCCTCTTCCCATTCTGCTAATCGCCCTCAACGGTGCACTTCAATTTTTTCAGTATACGTACAACGGAATGGTGCCTTCGCTTCATAAACTTGTAGAGGTGTGCGACAAGACGTTAGGCTAGCGGAGTATGTTTCGTACACTGAACGAAGCTAAAAAGGTGTAGCACATTTCTCAGAGCTACAGGCTGCTCAAAAAGGTCAGCCAACAAGGCCGCAGGCGAAGCGAGAGCCGGAGGCGTACCCTCTGGGGTACGTTGAGGACTCTTGCGAGACGAGAACGAAGTTGGGTGCCTTTTTCAGCAGCCGTTATGGTTCGACGGTCACGTCTACATACGCCGGCACACTATCCGCGCCCTTCTTATCCGTCACCCTCAGCTTAAACCGGTAGGTCCGTTTCTCCGACATGATCGGCGCGAGAAAGGAGGCTTCGGCGTTATCCACGTCCAGCAGCGCGATCTTGCTGCCTCGCACCTGACTCCACGAATAGTAGAGCGCTTCGCCTTCGGCATCGCGGCTGCTCAATCCGCTCAGCTTCACTTTGGTTCCAGCTTTGACCGATTGGTTGGGGCCTGCATCCGCGACCGGAGGCTCGTTCGGTTCCTCGTTCACCTCGACGGTGACATCGAGCATGGCCTGTTTGCCGCGGTTGGTGATGGTGAGGATCATCTTTCCGTTACCGACAATCTGCAGGAGACCATTGGACAAAACTCGAATGATCTTGGGGTTTGAAGACTGGTATCTCGTGCCGCTGCCCAGGGTACTGATTCTGCGAGCCACACCGTCGGCGAACTCCCCTACGACGGGCAGCTGGAAAATCTTACCCATTGAGTCGACGTGCCCGAACGCAGAGGATTGTCCGGCTCGCCCGAGTTGCAAGGGTTTATCGGTTTCAAATTCGATGGAGGTGAGGGCAGCAGCGGGCTCGACCTGCACCAGAATTTCATCGAAGACGGATCGTTTTTCCAATCGACCTCGTGAAATTTCTGCGACCGCCAGCAACCGCATCGGCCCAATGCCGTCTTTTGGGACCAGCAGGGGGCCGCCAAAAGGCGGGTGATGGTCGGACAATCCGATCAGCCCCACAGGCGCCACGATGGCCCCCATAGCAGTGGTGTCTTCCTGTTCAACCAGCGTGTCATCCTGTTCGCCATACCAATAGTAGCGGACCTGGACGATGTTGGAGTCTTTGCCAGGATCCACACGGGCGGTGATTGTTGTGCCCGATCTCAGCTTCACCCCCTCCGCCGGTTCGAGAATTTTGAAGGCGAACGCCTGCTGCGCCGTGAGGCCTAGGCATAGGGCTATCGCGACTATGCCAATATTCCATTGCCTCGTTTCACGTTTCACGTCTTACGCCTCACGGTCACCGCTTCAGGTGGAAGGGCACGTCGATCAGGATGACGCGATCTTTGAACAGGAGTGCGGTCTTGAGGAGCAGCGCGCGTTGGTTGTGCAGGATGCTTTGCCACCAATGGGCGGGAAGAATCTCCGGGATGACGACCGTCACCCAGATGTCAGGTTCTTTTTCGAGAATTTGTTCGATGTAGTCGAGCAAGGACTTCATGACTGAGCGGTAGGGCGACGGGAGCGCGCGCAAATTGACGCCACAGCCCCATTGCGCCCACTGGATTTGTATGCGTGCCGTGGCCTGCGTGTCCACATCGACCATCACCGCATGAATCTCGCCGGGACGACTGCGTGCGTAATCGACCGCGCGAATGACCGCTTGATTGACGGCGTTGATGGGAATCACGACGACATTGCGTCGAGGAAGCGGCGGTCGATGATCACGCGTGAGCGAGATCTGTTCAGTGACGGCTTTGTAATGAGAGTGGATCGAGCGGAACATCAAGACCAAGATGAAAATGAGGAGGAAGACGATCCAGGCGCCCTGTGTAAACTTGGTGCTGGCGAGGATGATGGTCGCAATGCCGGTTATGACAGCGCCTGCGCCGTTCACAATCAGGCTCTTTCGCCAATGAGGCCCTTTCTTCGTCAGCCATCGGCGTACCATGCCGGATTGGGATAACGTGAAGGAGATGAACACGCCGACGGCGTAGAGCGGGATCAAGGCATGCGTGTCACCATGAAAGAGAACCAGGAGGAAACAGGCGAAGATCCCTAAAATGACGACTCCGTTCGAGAACACCAAGCGGTCGCCGAACGTCGCCATCTGACGGGGCATATAGCCGTCGCGCGCCAGGATCGACGCAAGGTGAGGGAAGCCGGCAAAGGCGCTGTTAGCGGCAAGCACTAACAACAGCATGGTTCCGATCTGGAGCGCGTAGTACAGGGCTCCGGCGCCGAAGGTGAGACGTGCTAATTGGGACACGATCGTCTCATCTGCTTTGGGCAGGATGGCATAGTGGGAGGCCAGGAAGCTGATACCCATAAATAATGCTGCCAGAATCAGCGACATATAAATCATGGTCGTCGAGGCATTCTCGGCCTCCGGTCGGCGGAAGGATTTGACACCGTTCGAGACGACCTCCATTCCAGTCACAGCCGAACAGCCGGCGGCAAATGCGCGAAGGATCAGGAAGAGCGTCAGGTCTTCAACCGTTGTCTGGGGGTCCGCTGACGCCGGGGCAGCTTGTCCGAGCAGAGCCTGGATACCTCCGACTGCCACCATCACTCCGAGGGCGCCGATGGCAAAGTAGGTAGGGACGGCGAAGAACTTCCCCGACTCCCGCACGCCGCGAAGATTCATGATGATAATGAAGATGATGGCGGTGAGGCCCATGGCTACACGATGCTCGAACAAACTCGGCACGGCTGAGGTCAGGGCCGCGATGCCTGCCGCCACGCTGACGGCGACCGTGAGCACATAGTCAATCATCAACGCCCCGGCGGCTATCAGCGCAGGCAGTTCCCCGATATTGTTGCGAGCCACAATGTAAGCCCCGCCACCTTCTGGGTATTCGTAGATGATTTGGCGATAGGAAATAGTCAGGACAACGACGAGAAACAGGATTGCGAAGCTGATTGGAATGGACCAGGCAACGGCGGCAGTTCCCGCAAGGATCAGCACGAGCAAAATTTCTTCCGTGGCATAGGCCACGGAAGAAATCGCGTTCGAGGAAAAGATCGCGAGAGCGAGGGTTTTCGACAGTCGTTCGTCTGCTGCCTGAGTGCTCTTGAGCGGATCACCAACCAGCCAACGTTTCAGAAACATAATCGTCATTATCGCACAGAAGCGAAGGGGTGCGCATTGAAGAAGATGCTTTCAGTCCATATGGCTCAGGGGCGCGTGTTCTCCAAATAGCCCACCGCTGCGTTTGTACGTGAAGCGACGGTCGCGATCTTGCTGTCAAGATCCCAGCGTTCACCCTCGCGGACTCATGTTTTATCTAGGTGCGCCCCCTCTTGACTCAAACCCCTTGTCTATGGTCTATACCCCAGTT
>JBBRRN010000321.1:0-4733 GCA_038200685.1 Nitrospirales bacterium | reverse complement strand
GAGGTGTTCTACAATCGGAGGCGGCGTCACTCCACGCTCGGCTATCACTCCCCGGCCGAGTACGAAGCGAGGACGGCAGTGGCTTAACCAGGTGTCCACGGAATTGGGGGAAGGTCAGGTTGGTAGATGGCAGGTCTGTACCGCGGTTTTGGGATGGGTTTTCTAGCTGCGCGGGCCGCTTCCAGCCAAACTTTCTTAGCCAGTTGCGCTTGTTTCAGAGCGTCGGTTGGAGTCTTCCCGAAGGCAGAGCAGGCATCTAGATCGGGAATATCCGCGATATAGCCTTTGTCCGCTTCGCTATAGAAAATATTGATGTGATAATCCTTCATGGTTCCTACTCGCCATCAAGTTGTAGATTATACCTCTCACCAGATCAAGCAACTGCCGGACTTGATAGGGTTTGGCCTTGCCGCCGACTTCCTGAAGATTGACCAGTTCCCGTAGCGTCGGATGGACAAACACATGGTGGCTACCCCTCACCCGCGACAATTGGAATCCAAAGGCCTCGGCCAGCCGTACCGCTTGGTGAATCGAAGGTTCTTGGAACCGGTAAGGGCTTTCGCGAGGAGCTTTCGCTTATTCATTTGCTCGTGTCCAACGAGGATCTTCCGAATTCCTTATGCCTCTCTTGGAGGTAGAGGCTATCCTTTACTACCCACAACATTCTCACCCACTCCACCCCGAGCGCGCCGAGACACGCTCTTGTCACGGGCGAGCACTTTATGAATGTGCGCGTTCTGCGAGCAAGACGGGCACCTGGCCGCACCCTTCTCATTCTTTCGAGAGCGCACATTGCGCGAACAAGAGAGACGAACAGGCGCTCTCCCCTCCTACGCCTAACAATAGCGATCATTCCATTGGTTTATGCAGATCGCTGAAGCACGCTGGGGCATAGAGAGATTCGAATGAGCGGTGCAGGATACTGAGAAAAAGGCTGATGCTTGTGCGCTGGTCTGGCCGCAATAATGCTTTCAATCCTCCGGCATTCGATCCACGACTCGATCCCATTCCTTGATGGCGGGCTTCACATGGTGATCAAGGTGCGTGAGGGCCACATAGAGCCGCCCTTCGTACTCGTCTCGCTTAGCATCCGTAGGAGATAGCGTTTTCAAGATTGCAACAAGCCCCAGGATCTCCTCGGTGGTCTCTACAATCTCATCAAAGTGATTATCCAGCAAAGAACTCGACGGCATAAGGAATGAGTTTTTGTCAGCTACCGCCGCCTGGCGCGTTTTCTTAATCATGACGCTTCCCTTTCTTCAACCGTCGCTCGAGATTCTTTGCGGTTTCTTCCCACGCTTTGATCTCGGCCTCCCAATGCCGGATGAGTCTACGATCAGGATTCGCACTCTGCTGCTCGAGTGCGATCTTGATTCGATGATCTGTGATCCGCCTTCTCAAACTGTCAAGGCGGACTCATAGCTTCTTATTGCGCCCCCATGTCCCTCCCACAACCGCAACCGTACCGCCGATTTACACGAGCTGTCAATCAAGGCGTACCGATGGGTATCTATGATCCCTCCAAGCTTACTCATTCTCTCTTCAAGGGATAGGGGCTGATTGATCTTCCACTGCGCGCGACTTTTTCACTCGCCCACCCACTGGCAGACACTTTTCAGCCGCCCTACCCTCCGATTGCTTCGCAATCGATTTCCCGTGACGTGCCACTAGCCCGAGCGAGGGCATTCCGCAACCGCGCGTTGCGCGAGCACAGAAGATCATCAGCCCCCATCCCTTACTCCTCTTCGTCGCTCGACTCGCCGCGCGCCGACGGAATCCCGTAGCGCTTGCACTTTTCCCACAGGGATTTGCGTGAAAGGCCGAGGATTTTCGCGCCGGTCGTGCGGCTGCCATCTACTCGCTCCAGCACCGTCAGAATATAGTCCTTCTCGAACTGCTCCCGCGCCGTCGCCAGCGAGGTCAACGGACGCTCCTCTCGTTTCGTCCCC
Source organism: Nitrospirales bacterium (assembly GCA_038200685.1). GTDB lineage: Bacteria > Nitrospirota > Nitrospiria > Nitrospirales > Nitrospiraceae > Palsa-1315. The sequence goes on along the minus strand of JBBRRN010000321.1, from coordinate 2,784 downwards.
GTCAGTCCTTCACTACAGAATCCACACGATTCTTGTGGCGCCCCACCCGTATAGGGACAGGACTGGAACCCGCACAAATCTTGCGGTTGGACCGATTCACGATCACGCCCCAGGGCCACTGCGCGTTCGACCATGTTCTCCAGCTCCCGCACATTCCCTGGGAATGAATAGCGCAAGAAGAGCTCGCGCGCCGTGGAAGAAAATCCTTTCAAGGCTTTATTCATCTTGCCGGCACAGGTCTTCAGGACGTGCTCGGCAATGACCATGATATCTTCCTGGCGTTGACGCAACGGCGGAATCACGACAGGCACAACATTGAGGCGATAAAACAGATCCTCTCGAAACCGCCCCTGAGCCACTTCCTTTCGCAGGTCTTTCTGCGTGGCGCAGACCAGGCGCACATCGACGTGAATCGTATCGTTTCCTCCGACACGCTCGAACTGCCTCTCCTGAAGCACCCGCAAGAGTTTCACCTGGATAACCGGCGAGATTTCCCCAACTTCATCGAGAAACAGAGTGCCTCGATGTGCCAACTCAAACCGCCCACGCCGCTGCCGCAGCGCTCCGGTAAACGCCCCCTTCTCATGGCCAAAGAGTTCCGCTTCCAATAGGGATTCAGGAAGCGCCGCACAACTGACTTTGATCAAAGGGTACTGGCTGCGTGGACTATTTTGATGGATGGCATTGGCGACCAATTCTTTGCCGGTTCCACTCTCTCCCAGAATCAACGTCGTCGAATCCGTTCCTGCCACCAGCTTGATCTTTTCAAGCACGGCCCGCATTTGGGTATTCGCCCCAAGAATGCCTCCAAAACTGAACTTATCTTCCAGCACCGCTTTGAGGTCTTGATTTTCGCGCCGCAAGGTCACGACACGGCCCACCCGCTCGACGATCAACAGCAATTCATCCATCTGGAACGGCTTTGTGATGTAGTCGAAGGCGCCGAGCTTCATCGCACCGACTGCCGTTTCCACCGATCCATGGGCGGTAATGACCACAACCTCCGTGTGAGGCAACTGCTCTTTGGCCGCTCCGAGCACAGTGAGCCCGTCTGCGCCGGGCAGCCGCAGATCGGTGATCACCAGATCGAATGGTCGTTGACGAATGGCGTCGATCCCTTCCGTGCCGGAAGCGGCGGCCTCGATATCATGACCGACCGCTTCCAACGCATCGACCATCGACAGCCGCATCAGCGGCTCGTCATCGACCAATAGGATCCTGAGTCCCTTCATGACACCCGCTCCATCAACGAACGGTCTCTGGAGACTGGCAGACAGAGGGTAAAGGTCGTTCCTCTTCCGACTTCGCTGTTCACCAAGATCTTCCCACCGTGGCGCTCAACGATACCCAGGCTGACCGACAGGCCCAGACCGGTTCCTTCACCTTCGCTCTTTGTCGAAAAGAACGGATCAAAAATCCTCTGCAGGACTGCAGGCGCAATACCCGATCCGGTATCGTGAACTTCGATGAGACACACCCCTTCGACCACAGACGTTCGGATCGTCATCACGCCTCCGTCTTTCATCGCTTGCACTGCATTCAACACCAAGTTCATCAATACCTGCTCGATCATATGCCGATCGATCATCACATTCGGCAACCCCTGACCGAAGCCCGTTTCCAACAGGATTCGGTTCGGAGCCAAGAGATGCGTCGTCAAGACCAACACTCGGTCCACGACATGATTGATATCCGTCAGAGCGAACGCTGGCTCATGCTGCTGGGAGAAATCGAGAAGCTGCCGAACAATCTTCTGCACGCGCCGCACACCGTCTTCCATCGACGCCCAATATTCTTCTTGCCGCCCCGACGACAGCGTTCCCTTTCGTAAATTGTAGAGACAGTTCAGCATACCCCCCAGGGGGTTGTTGATTTCATGCGCCACCCCTGCGGCAAGCTTTCCGACCGAAGCGAGTTTCTCCGAGTTCCTGATCTGTTGCTCCAATTTCTTGGTCTCCGTCATGTCGCGCGCGATGCCCAGCACGCCCAGAACCATTCCCTCAACTCCATGCAATGGGGACACACTCACCATCACAGCCCTCGGCTCCCCTGCGCGCGTCACCACTTCGACCTCATAGACTTGCTTCGCGCCGATATCTAAGGTGTTTTTCAGACGCTTCCCTCGATGGCGCTTGGAGAGAAGAGCCAGGTAGGGGCGTCCGATCAGATCGTCTTTCCGGTAGCCCCATGCTTCGATCTTGCTGTTCACATAGGTAAACCGCTGTTCGGCATCGAGGGTATAGATGACATCGTTGGCGTTCTCGAGCAGATTTTCGAGATATTGCTTGGTCTCTTCAATTTCTCTGGTGCGCTCTCGTACCTTGATTTCCAACTCTCCCCGGTAGATGTCCAACTGCCGTTCAAGCCGCTTCCGATCGGTAATGTCCCGCAACTGCACCATGACCAACAGCTGGTCGGCCACTCCAACGCGAATCAAATCCATTTCAGCCGGAATGTCCTGTCCCCCGGCATGACGCAGCATAATTTCCTGAGTGGACACTTTCCGCTGCCCGGAAATGACGTCGTTCAGCCATCCACGCAACGCATCGTGATAACCTGAGAGCACTACTTCGAGCAGGCTATGGCCAACGACATTCGCCTCGGCATACCCCAGCGCTTGCTCCTCGCGTTTGTTGACGGCGACGATGCTGCCGTGTGGGTCCACCATAAACACCGAGTCCGCCACCAAGTCGAAGAGCGCCTTGTACCGCGCCTGCGACGCCACGAGTTGTTCGGTGCGCTCCGACACGGCCTGTTCCAGATTCGTGGTGTAGGCTTGCAGAT
>JBBRRN010000320.1:0-4766 GCA_038200685.1 Nitrospirales bacterium | reverse complement strand
CTGAACGTGGGAATCCGACGATCCTTAATGGAAGCGGCTCCGGGCAAGCCTAGTTCAAGACCCCGGGCTATTTCTTCTTCATGCTTCGTGGTCGGCAACAGCGCCTCCGCTTCGACAGCGTATTTTGCCTCCGGACCATAGTTGTCATGCAGGGGAACCTCGCCTCTGTATTTCCGTTCTTTAGCCAAAACGCCACCTCCTCGTGCCCGCACGTTGATATCGTCTCAGTCAGGATGTCAAAAAAGTCGGCCTTAAAAATTGTGACGGGTAAGGCGTGAAAGGTGAAGCATAGGACTGTTATGCACTCATTCTCTCAAACCCTTGATGTTTTACGTCTGACCTTTCGAGAACAATAGAGATGGTCTTTACGAGCGGGATTTTAGGAGTGCAGGAAAGGAAAAGTCAAACCAAGGATATGTATTTCGGGATATCCATCGACGTGTGTCTTGACGAAACAGAATAATCGGCTGAAAATGCCCCGCGCGTTGGCCAGACCTTCCTTTTCTCACTAATTGTTCGAAAAGGAGGCACGGTTGTTGCGGATGAACGGGCGGGAGAAACCGAAGGATTGATTGTCAGGGAAGGGGCATGCGACCGCCGCTCACGAACGCGAAGACCACTGCCCCACAGCTTATCAATCCTCGGAGTCTACTCTATTGGACCGGCTATCCCTTTGCCGTGGCTATCGGCATCAAGAATGCCGCCTTCGAATTGGCAAAAATCCCATTTAGCACCGTCGCAGGGTTGCTGTTCGGACGGGACAACGCGTTCTACTACCCCGCGCAAAATATTCGAACGGCGTGGAATGCGCTGGAAGTGGAGATCGGACATCAGCCCTCCTATTATTTTGCTCCAGGTCTCATCAATCTTCTCGGTGAAGTGCCGTTCGTCGGCCAGTTGTTTCATTTCAACACCGGTCCCAAGCGCATAGACTGTGATCTTGCGCCTGAGCCTGACCGTATCCGGGATAAGATTTTCCTGTCTCGGGGAATTTATGGCGGGGATAAATGGGGACAGGACACAGGACTATGGGCTGCATGGACCAGAGCGGTCTATCCAGACTACGACATTTATAGTCCTCCCTACCGTCACGGAACGATTACGGATGTTCTGTGGTCGATGTTTAACTTGTCGCACGGGCCGGGGTATAACGAGGCAGCCTATATTATGCGGCACGCGGGCAGGCGGATCGACTGTACTTATCGGGTCACAGCGGCGGAGTGCAGCGTAGCGCAAGCGCCTCACGCATTCTCGCGAACCATGGGTATTCCGTGCAGAAAGTGCTGGGCGTGGCCGGCCCTAATGTCGGACAAGCCTATGTCGATCAACGCTTTCCAAACGCCTTTCGCATTTTTCTGAATACCGATATCAGGGGTGATCAGGACGTCGTTTCAAAGATTGGGATCGTCGCCGGCGCCTACGCAGAGACGTTGGATACGGTTGTCCTCGGCCCGCCGAAATATATCTTTGGTGGCCTCGCCGGTCTCTTTAACGATCATGCGAAGTTGTGGTTTTACGATGTGTTCGATCATTTGGGCTCCCGCAACGCCACGATCTCGCAAATTCATGGGAAAGTCTCCACACTCCATCAAACACCGTTCAGACGGTCCCTCGCCGAACCGATCATGTTCGACGCTTATGTGCGAAGCGAGTTTTCCACCGCCTTCCGCAAGGATCTTGAACGACCCAGCAACGAGTTGGAATTTTTGAAAAGCCTTTCGAATGATTGGTTCGGTCTCGACTATTGGGCGCTGCCGAAAGCAAAAGTCGGGGAGGAGATTCATGATGCTGAGCATTATAAGGAAGAACGAGAAGGCGCCATTCCCTGGCGAAGATTGGGGCATTAATGAGAGGAAGGGATGGAGGCTGATGATCTTCTATGCTCGCGCAACGCGCGGCCTCCGAAGGCCCTCGTTGGACGCGCGCAGTGGAAGCTCAATCAGCCCCCATCCCTAAAGAGATAACGAGCGAGCTTGGATGGACACCTCAAACCTCGTTCGACGGCCGCATGTCAACCAACATGGGTACCCTTCGAAGAGAGGAAGACTAGTGGGTTGACTGAAGAGAGTCTGGGTGGGTTACGATCAGGCCGCTTTGTCGGTTGGAAAGGCTTCGTTGTCTTCTGCACGCTTCCGCAATTGCTGATGGAGCTGCTCAAGTTCGTGATCTCGTTTGGCTAGTTGTAGTCGTACTTCATCAAGCTCGATTCGGTGCTTCTCATCCCGTTGAGTCAGTTGTATGTCTAGCCACTCGATCCATCCTCCTGCCGCTTCTGATTCCTGCAGTCGCGAATGAAGTCGATCGGTATCGACATACGGACTATCTAACTTCGTGGAACCCTCGTGCAAGGAGGGTTCTTCTTGGTCGGAATGGCTGAGTATTCGTGATGCCAGTATCTCACTTTCTGGTGACGGTGTCTTCGATGTGGCATCTCTCAGTTGATGCCGCGCCTTCTCCAGCATCTGCTCTTTGAGGCGCATCATAGCGGTGACGTCGGCGAGTTGTTGTGCGAGTGTGCCGGCCGACACGTGTTTCAACAGCCATCCGACCACACCGCCGATGCCGGCTGCAATGAGAAGGCATCCCAGCATTTGGTTGAAGAACAGGGTCATAACTCGGGCTGTCCTTTCAAGCGCAGTTCGATTCTTCGATTGCGCTGGAGGCTGGCGCGTTTTTCCGACACCGACAACGGTCGCGAGGCCCCATAGCCGACGGCGGTGAACTGGTTGGTTAGGCCGTGCTTGATAAAGTATCTTCGCACAGCATCGGCGCGACGTTGACTGAGTTGAAGATTATATTCCGGCTCGCCGTACTTGTCCGTATGGCCGCCGATCTCAATGGCTGTGTATAAGGAATGCCGCAGTTCGGCAATGAGTTGGTCCAATGTGGGAAAGCTAGTGGGAGTGATCGTCGAGCTCTTCGATTCGAACTCGATAGATGAACGAGCGAGGATCTCATTCAACCTCTTCTGTACCGAGGCAGGAGAGGTCTCAGTCAATGATGGGGCTGCCGGTAGAGTGGGAGTCTTTGAGGCTAGAGCCACCACTGGAACAGGCGTCATCCGCGTTGAGGATGTGGAGTCTGGAGTCTTCGGAGCTAGGGCCACTACCAGGGAGGGAATCTTCTTGGATGGGACCGAGGGTAAGTGAATCTTTGGAGAGGCCTTCCCCGAGGATGGACTCATCAGAATACGATCTTCCAACTCCAGCCCTGTTCGCATCAGAGGGGCAATCGCTTGCAGCACAGCAGCCTTGGCACGATCACCACCCACCTGGCCGCTCACAACAATTGTGTGGCCATCGATGATAATCGAGCCTCGCTCCGTCATGTGGCTAAAGATGGGGAGAACCTGGGAAATACTGTTGGCCCAGGCGACAGATCCCACTGTTGGATCTACTGCGAATTCATCGACGACGGTGTCTGGTGTGGCGCCATAAAGCTCTTGGGCTTGCTGAAGGATGGCGGCTTTGCTGGTCTCATTAGGAAGTGAGCCGCGAAGGATCAGCGTGCCATACTCGACGCGCGCATGAAAATTTGCAGGGATAGGAGTGAGCGACGCTGTCGATGAGGGAGGGTGGTGTGGAAGGCAGAGCGCGGCAAGGAGAGCTAGCGCAACAATGCCCACGGCAAGAATGGCTGCACTCTTCATGGTTCACCCAAGGGCGGATAGGCGTTTGCCGGTCTCAGTAAAACTTAGCAGATTAGAGGGGAAAAAGTGCCGGAGTCATTCTGGTCCCTGTGATCGCTGAATATCCTACGCAAGTCTCCCTTTCACACCCATGTGCACCATATCAATGAGTCCGTCGCTCGAACGTGTACCGGCGTAGTTGCCCATCGCGCTGATCAATAATTCCCGATTTTGCCTGTACTGCAGAGCGATTGACGCAGAGGGTGAATGGATTTGAACACCCGACCAATCCTGTACCTCCTCCCGATAGCCCAATGTCGGAGAAATGGTCAAGGTGGTCCATGGACGAAAGGCTGCCGTAAGCATCTGCATCCTCACCGTGCTTCCGATCTACCACGAAGGAGATCGCTCACAAGGATATAGCTTGATGCAAAGCGGAGATTCCAGTCCATGCCAGCATAGGCAAGGGCACTTTCCAGGCTGTGGCTCTGTGGTTTCGTTGAGGAGCGATGCCGAGAGGTTCAAGGGTGCTGTTCAAAGAGTTCTGCGCATAGGTCAGTGTGATCTCAGGCCAGACTGGACGTTTCCAGGCTGCACCAAATGTCCCATAAGTCTGTTCAAGCCGAGGTCGGGTAGAGTCTTCGATCACATTATTCCATTGTTGCCCGAACGCGCTCCGAAACGAAGTCCAGCCGGATGTCCATTCTCCCTAGACCTCACGCTGTGTCTGGTCCGGCACTTGTAAGAATGCCTGCCCGGAGGATTGGGACAGTATCCCATAACGGATCGACCCTGCTGTGCCCGTTAGACCAAGTCGGATCATGCGTTGTGACGCATCGCCAGATATATCGCACGGACTCCTGTTTGGAGCCACCCGGCTTCTCCTTGATTCTGGGCCAACTCAGTTTCAGTGAGCAAGACTCCATTGAGTCATGTGGTCGAAGACAGGAAACCTTGCGTACGAGCTTGATTGGTCTCTGGGGCGAGTCGCGCAGACGAGGCGAGGCCGTGGGTGGAGTAAATGAGGTCACGGTGAGGCTGGTTTGCTAGAGAGACGGGGTGGCCTGTTTCGATTGAGCTTGGAGATCGGGATCGGAGAATAATCCTGTCCAGCGTTGAGTAACAGAGTCTGACATTG
>JBBRRN010000319.1:0-4773 GCA_038200685.1 Nitrospirales bacterium | reverse complement strand
GACTTAATCTTGGGCCATTCGTCCTCGATCATAATCCAAGCCCTGCCGCGGTAAGCTAACCCTACCTTGCTAAACTCTGTTTCGTGATCCGGTAAAAGCGGATTCATCAGGTGCATATATGTTAAAGGCCCAGGGCCGAAAGGCGGGGTAGGGGTGATGAAGACGGGAGGAGGGGGCGCAGGAATAAGAATCAAGTTGAAGCTGTCAAACAGCCTTTTTACGATGTAATCGAACAAAGGTCCCGATGTGGGGGAGGGGGGCAGGTCGGAAGGTATGGGGATACCGGCTTCAAAGTAGTCGCGAACAGCAAATACCATTCCGCCACACAGCCCATTGCTGGCATCGCCAATCCGTATCTGCTGCCCCAGTATGTCAATCGTTAGATCGGGTGTACCCTGGGGAAAGTAGTTCGGGAAATGAAAGCCTGACGTACTTGGCAGGAAACCCGCCACCAGGCCACGGATGATCACAGTGTTCGTGGCCCAGAGTGGATTACCAGCCGGGTCATAGATCACGACATTGCCATCGTCTTGGACAACCAAGTATGCTCCTGGATGCCCGTCGGTCGCTGTATCCCAGATGTATACCCCACCAGGCCCATACATCACAAAATTCCCATCGCCTTGCATCACCGCTTGGGATACCACTTGGCCGTCAGTGCCTGTTACCCAGCGAGCTTTCCCCCCAGACCGGTAAAGAACAAGGTTGCCGTCCCCTTGCATAACCAGTGTAGACTGACCATCGTGAGAGGTGATCGAGCCCATAACTACCAAGTCTTCATTTGGATTGATTCTGTCTGCCATAGCTTTTCTCTCCTTAGTGTTGTCACTGTTAAACCTGCAAGTTGGTGTTATTGCTAGGATCCTTTCGCCTCACATTCGCAGGGCGTGTAAAGTCATATGGATTTGCGAACGGGTGCCACGGGTTGATCTGCGGGTTGACACTGCGACAACGCAACGAGGCGCTGTCGTATAAAGAGAATGGGCCGGGCGGAACAACGCTCCGGTTGTCGGATAAGAGGTCCACGACAAGTCCGTCATGCAGGGTGTAAGCCGCGCTACTTCGTATTAGGCTCGTGTCCGACTGCCAGCCTAATACACTCCCACCATCCCATTCGAATCGAATGAACCAGCTCGGGCCGGACACCGAGATGGGAGGGGTAGTTAGGACGCGCGCTGTATCCAGGGGTCCCCAATCACGTAGCGGATCCGTTCCGAGCAGGTACACTCCGTCACTCGAGAGCGAACGCTCAATGATAAAGCGTTTGGTCCAGAGGCCACTCCACAAACACTCAATTATCCAATCGCCAGAAAGCATTTCTGCCATGAGTCTATCTCCTTATACGGTTTGCAACCGTCTCTATAATCATGAGACCGTGACGTCCACCTGCTGCACCACCTCACGCCGCTCGCCGACAAGATCGATCGCTGCGACGAGCGACACCGAATATACACCGCTTTCTGTGGCTGCTACCTGCATCTGCCCCACGAGCGGCTGATTAACAGCCGACGACTGCACCCCACCGGGGCTAGTAACTTGAAAGCTGATCTCAGTGGCTGGCGGGTTCTGGTCGCAATCCCAATCGATGGTGATCATCTGGGATTGGGTGGAACCAGAGGCACTCAGGTTCCCTATGATCGGCGTGACGATCTCGAGGCCTGTTCGTCGAGTAAATGCACTGCTGAATCCATCGAGCTTTCCGTGCTGGGTGATTGTGCTGAGAACGTTACGCCACCTATGAAGATTTCCACTCTGATTGGCGAAAGTGTCACCAAATCGTTCCTGCACGTGAGCGCGCAGCGACTCGTTCCGTTGCCCCCAATGTAAAATGCCTTTGAAGTTGCTATCCAGTGCCAGCATGGTGGCGAAGTTTATAAGGTTCGTGACTCCGGTCACGTCTCGCAGGCCAGAAATCTCGACGGAACACGTCAGGGGAAATCGTTGCTGGCCGAGCAGTGCGCGGGTTGGGCCAGTGAAGCGCATGGAGATGTACCCTACGAACGCGGCGGGAACGAGAGCGACTTCCTGTCCGATCTCGAATGCAAGAAGGGCATCGACATAGGCGGTTAGCATCGGGTCTGTCGCATCGAAGAACACTTCGATCGAGTCGGTGTTGGCACTACAACTCTTCTCAAAGTAGTCCTTTCCGTCCATCGCTGCGAAACTGATCGCCTCGGAGTCGCGTTTAAACTGCTGGCCTGAGAAAGCCTCGTGAGCAATCGCCTGCCAGGCGGCGATGCCGCCTATGCGTTCGGGTGAGCCAGGAGGATACGCAGGGTTCAACAGGGAGTTCTTTAGGTCGTTCATCACCTGTCCCAACCGCAGCGGCTTTGCCTGGGAACGGAGGAGTAGCAAGATAGTTGCTAGAACCGGCAAGATCACGAGCAATGCGGCGAGCAGCACCGCGAGGGCTGCAAGGGCTATCCCTCCAGTAACTGCTGTCGCGACTGCTACGACTGCCCCAATGGCCGCACCGACAATGGTGCCATTGGTTTTGACGAAGGTCTCAATCTCCTTTGTGACTACGTCGATCACGCCATCCATGAAGTCGGCGTTAGAGCAGGCAAGCCCAAGGAAATCCGGAGAGCGTGCCGTGCCAGGCATGGCAGGGTCCGGTGAGTAGGGGGGGCTGTTTCCCGCGAATTCGAATCGTGGTGCCTGAATCGTGGTATCGAAGGGAATGACCATCGCCCCGCGTCGCTCCGGACGCCCGGCCGGCTCAGTGGTTCCGGGAATCGTGGCGAGTGCCACGTTCCATGCTTTCGTCACCCCGGCGAGGTTCTTGGTGAAGTTCTCGAAGGGCGTGACGCTAATGACAACCTGGAGGTACTTGTTGGGTGACGGTGGAGACGATGTCTGGTCATTCTGAGTGTAAAGCGTGCTGTTCGGGTCACTGATCTGACTCTTAACCTCCTGCCATGTCGTCAGCCGACGCTCATGGTGCAAGCTATACTGTCGGACTGCTGTGATGACGACTGAATACACGATGCCGAACCGTCCCACAGAAATCAGCACAGAGTTGAAGATGTCGTCGTTGCGGATGACCTTAAAATTGCCTGGGCCTCCGTACTGAGGCTGATCATATAAGTCATAGAGCGGTTGGTCATCGGTCAGGCGAGTGTTTAACACGGTCAGGGACTCCGGCTCGATCCAATAGTGTTTGCCGCCATCGGCAACCAAATGCAATGCCATCACCGAGTCCGCAATCGGCTGCGCCCGGAAATCTCCGCCATGCGTCCCCGTCGTCAGAGCACCGAAAACCGTCTGTCCACCAGCTCCACCGAGAGTCTGGAATGCCCATGATCCCAGATAGGTGGGGTTGTTCATCTGCTGGTCGAGGTGAACGGCGAGGCTATGCGGGTTGTCGTCGCCCCAGTCTAGCTCCGAGTAGAGCTGATATATCCGCTTACCAGTTTCGATGTGAATCGGATAGAGACCATGGTTCTCGGCGACGGTGAGCGTATCGAACGGCTGAACCTTTTGTTTCGCAAGCTCAGTGACGAACTGCTCATTAAGACAGCCTGGGACACCAACGACGTCGTATAGTGTGCGTCCCATGGCCTGGTGCATGTTGTTCGGATCGTGTGTTTCGACAAAGACTGAGTCGCTGATTGCCGCCTCCGACAGCGCCCAATGACTTCCCGCGGCATGAATTCTCTCCGAGGATTTGCGCTTGGAGCAGATCTCGATCAGTTCCTCGAGCGACCTCGGGTACACGATCCGTGAAGCACTGGGCACTATGGGTATCGCAGGATCGTCATGCTTGCGCGTCCAAGCTTGACCGAAGACTTCATTTATTGCCATATTTTACTCCTCTCATTCCAATGGAAACTTTGTTCGTTCTATTTGAAAGCAAATTCAGTCAGCCGGCGACGTTGCTTACGCCTGGGGAATGACGCCCAGTTGCTGCATGAAACTGAGGGCATCATAGTAGGAGGCGTGTCGGGTAATTTTCCGATTCCTGATCTGGTACACATCGCAGAAGTGCAACTCGAATGTCCGACCGGTAGGTGGAAGCCTATCAACCTCGCTGGAATGCAAACCACTGGTGTCGCCCCAAAAGACGACACGGTCATCTTCGGCCAGCATCTCGGTAATCTCAACATGGTGCTCGGCAAAGGTACTGTAGAGCCAGGGCAGCGTGACACTCTTCCATTCCTGGGCAAGTTCGGGGGCGAACACGGCGTCGATTTCCGCCAGATTTTGTTGATTGATCGCCCTCACCAAACGCCGGGCGATGGTCTTATTTGTTTCAGTTGACATCGCCATTTCTCCTTTTTATTTCTCCTAAAAGTGAGCCGGGAACAGGGGATATCTCGGCTCACTACGATACGAATTTCACACGATTGCTGAATGCTTATCGGTCGGTTTCAGCCGCTCGCGGCTGCAAACCGTGGTTGGGCGGCTTGGGCCTAGTTACTTGAATCATTTAATGCTCGATCAATGCTTTGAAGCGTGGATCATCATTTAATATTGATAATTCAGGATCAATTCGAGCCCAGCCTGGCTGCACCTGTTTCTTGGTCAACGCGACTTCCAGTAAAGTCAATGCTCCATCCAAGTTGCCACTGACCGCTTCGAAGCAAGCTTGACCATATTCGTTATCCTGTTCTGCCAGCGCGCTGGCGATGGCATATTGCTCATCGGCTTCCTGCTGGCGGCCAACGGTGCGCAAGATCTTTGCCAGCATCCCCCGAGCCTCATAGTCCTGGGGATTGAGTGTAATCGACTGTTCGAGTTGATGAATTGCCTCCTGGTGATGATCCAGCCGAT
>JBBRRN010000318.1:0-4804 GCA_038200685.1 Nitrospirales bacterium | reverse complement strand
AGAGAAGGAGGACGAGATGGCTAAGTCAGATCGCAGCAGTGCAATACACAATCTCACGACACGGACAAAGCTGCTTGCGAGCTTCGGTCTCGTCAGTTTCGTCATCATGGTAATGGCCACCATCGGTGTGGTGACGCTCCAGAAGTTGAGCGAAGCGTCACAGGCCGTATACGTCGACTATACGGTCCCATTGGCCGAGTTCGCGGAAATGGGTTCCGCATTGACGTCGCACCATCAGATCTTGATCAACATGACAAACATCACGAAGCATGCGGACTTTGTGGCCGAGTTCAAGCGTTTGGCGCCGTACCGCGAGAAGGTCAATCAAGTAATAACCGATTATTCAGCGACCTTTCTTCGCGTGTCTCGATCGGGCCGTGACGAGACAAAGGACTTGGAGATTTTGAAGCCGGCCATCGAACGATACTTCAAGGAGGCCGAAGGGGCTCTGAGTGCCCTGGCCGATAGCTTCGGGAAGAACCTGACGCCGGCACAAGCTGAAAACATGCGAGATCTCGGGGTCTTGGCCTTGAGGGTAAACTTGCAGCAGCCATTCGATCACGTCCTCGCGCGCCACCATGAACAAGTAATGGACTTGCATGAAGTGGCGAAAGATCTCAACGAAGATGCCCAGGCCCTGGCGTTCAACGGTACGATCATCGTGATTATCGGCGGACTTATTGCGGTGGCTCTCGGACTCGGTATCGGGTATTGGATTGCTCAATTCTTCTCGAAGAACCTTTCCCATATCGCGCAGATAGCGCAGCTAGCCGGTTCCGGGAACTACCAATCGCGCGCCAAAGTGACGACAAAGGAGGAGATTGGTCAGATGGCTACCGGGTTCAACAGCATGTTGGACTACATTACGACGGCTCTCGCGAAGGCGGAAGGTGAACGCGACGAGTTGCAAAAACGGTTGATGGTTTTCCTCGTCTTGGTGTCGGACGTCGGTAAGGGAGACTTGACGAAGCGTGGCGAGGTGACAGCTGACATGTTCGGGAACTTGGCCGACGCGTTCAACCTTATGATTCAGCGGTTCTCGCAGTTGATGAAACAAGTCCGTGAGTCAGCCGAACGCGTGAACAAGTCGGCAGGCACTCTCCGAGACGGCGCAGGGCAGATGGCCGGTACCGCAAAACAACAGGCGGATGAATCCACGAAGACGTTAAACGCGGTTGAGCAGTTAGCCCTTTCAATGCGACAGGTTTCGGCAACTGCCGGCGCCTCGTCTGAGTCTGCGAATCAAGTGTTGCAAGCGACGGAACGCGGCCGCGTGGCCGTGCAAGAAACCGTGCAGGACATGCAGAGCATTCGCTCATCTGTGCAACGCATGTCGAAACAAGTCAAAGCGCTGGGTGATCGATCGCTAGAAATTTCACAGATCGTGTCGACGATTCGCGATATCGCCAGTCAAACCAACCTGCTGGCTCTGAACGCAGCTATCGAGGCAGCTGGCGCCGGCGAAGCTGGGGCTCGATTTGCCGTCGTGGCGGATCAGGTCAGAAAGCTGGCCGAAAGCTCCACGGGCGCCACCCGCGAAATTGCGGATCTCGTGAAAGTGATTCAGACGGAAACGCAAGACGCAGTCGTCGCCATGGAACATGAAACTCAGGCGGTGGAAGCCGGATCTGCTTCCGCGCTGCGTACGGGTGAAGTGTTCAAGGAAATTTCAGGGATCGCGCAGCGCTCGTCTGAACTGGCACAGACCATCGCCAGTGCCGCGGTGAGCCAGACAGCCTCAACTGACCAGGTGGGCCTCTCGATCAAGGAGTTCGCCGGCGGTACTCGGGAGACCCAAAAGGCGACTGACTCGGCTCGCGCGACCGTCGAAGACATGGCAAAACTCGCCGAAGGGCTGACGACTTCCGTCGCCCAGTTCAAATTGGCCTAGACCTGCTTCCCGGAGGGTCCGCTGATACTCCGGGTAAGAAAGGACAGGGATGAGTTCAGAATTTGACCGGCAGGGTCTCGTTGATATCTTCGTCACTGAAGCATCGGAGGCATTGGACCTCCTGACGAAGGCATTCCATCCATCCGATGGGACGGTGCCAACTCCATCACAACTGCAAGCGCAGTATGTGTGGGCGCATAAGATCCGAGGGGCGTCGGCGCTCTACGGCTATCAGGGGTTAGCCTTGATGGGATCGTTGGTTGAATCGACTCTAGAAGCGGCGCCGTCTATAGAGGCGTCTCTCTGGCCGAAGGCCTTGGAGATCATGCGTGGAATGGTGGTTTCACTCAAGACCCAATTGAAAGTAGTTGCGGATGGAGGCGCTGAAGCCCTATCCGTGAGTGCACGATGGAAGGGTGAAGTAGACGGATTATTTCCATCTTCCTCAGGTGCGGCTCGCTCTGAACCGGCAGTTCTGGCGGCGAACTATTTAGTTCCGACTCTCGATGCCGAAGTGCTGTCGTATTTTTCGCCGGAAGCACAAGAGTATCTGGACACCATGGAATCGCTGCTTCATCGTCTGCGCGAAGATTCCAAGGACGAGGAGGCGACCTATACGCTCTGTGGTATGGTCCACATGCTCAAGGAGTCTTCTTTTACGATTGGCTTTTCGGTGCTCTGCGATGTCGCTCAATCGCTTGAGGATTGCGTGATTGCGATTCGCGAGAACCGAATTTTGCTCTCGTTGGATAAGCTTGGCGTCATCGGTCGAGCTATCAACACGCTCCGGCTGCTGATGCGCCGAGACAACGGCATGGTGGCCCGACTCCAACAGGATGTGCCGGAAGTGACTCAATCACTGGCGCGGATCTGTGCCGGGGAACACCTGACGATGGTGACTCAGGCGGTGGCGGCCATCGTTCCGGTTACCCAGGTTGTGACAGCCGTTATGGATCGTTCAGAAGAATCTGTTGGCACTGAGGTGGAATCACTTTCTGTCTCGAGTCCGTTGACGGATGAGTATCTGCTCCCGCTCCTCGATGCTGAGGTGCTGTCTTATTTTGCCCCGGAAGCACAGGAATATATCGAGTCGCTCGAAGCTCAATTGCTTCGTCTCGAGAAAGATCCGCACAATTCAGATGTGATCGGTCAACTGTTCAGGACGGCTCACACACTCAAGGGGTCTGCCTATACGGTAGGATTCCAGTCGCTCGGCGATCTGGTGCACTATGTCGAGGATTTTATGATGGCAGTGCGCGAGGACCGTATCAACATTCTTTCCGGGCATACAGATGTGCTATTACGATCGGTGGATGTGGTCCGTCTGCTGATGCGGCGAGATCCCACCTCTTTGGACACGCTTCGCCACCGATATGCTTCCGTACTGGAGGGACTCAAACATCTGGATCAAGCGACGATAGCCAAGGTCGAGGAATGTCGCTCAGGTGTTCATCGCGTCGATGTGCCGGTAGGCCAAGAGGTGGGGAAGCAAGAAGTCGTCGAGCCCGCTAAAACAGCGGATGGGAAGGTCGCAGAAGATCGCGAAGTTATCCGTGTCAGTCGCGATCGCTTAGAACGGTTGCTGAATCTGGTCGGTGAGCTTGTTATCGGCCGAGGACGGCTTGAACAGCGGCTGCATATGCTGGAGCAACTTTCTCAGCAAGTATTGGCCTACAAACGACGACTGGTGGAATCGGTTCAATCGTTTGCGGAGAAACATACCTTTACACTTCCGACTGCGGCATCAGGTTCGCCGACTTCCTTGGCCCAGAGATTTGACGGGGTCAGTGACTTCGGCAGCCTTGAATTCGACAAGTACGACGATTTCAATATTTTAGCTCGCCGCATCGGCGAGGTGGCAGCGGATATTTCAGAATCGATGACTCAGTTAAGTGGCTCGATTCGCCGCTCACACGATGACATGAGTCACCTGGCGCAACTGACGCTCGGTATGCGGGATGAAATCGCTCGAGCCCGTATGGTGCCGGTCGGTACGCCGTTTACACGGTTCCACAGGGCTACGCGTGAGATGGCGCGTGCTACAGGAAAAGAAGTGGCGTTGGTCACCTCCGGTGAACATACCGAGGTTGATACGGTTGTCGTGGAGCGATTGGTTGATCCGTTGATTCACCTTGTGCGCAACGCGGTCTATCACGGAATCGAGCTTGCGGCTATTCGAGTATCGAAAGGGAAGCCGGCAGTCGGCACGGTGTATCTTCATGCGGTGCATCGTGGAAACGCGGTGTTGATTGAAGTCGAAGACGATGGGGCTGGCCTCGACGTCGAAAAGATCCGAGCCAAAGCGGTCGAGCGAGGACTCATCCGCCCGGAGATGGCCCGTTCGATGCCTGAATCAGAAGTGATCAAGTTCATCTTCGTTCCAGGATTCTCGACAGCCGATCAGATCGGCGATCAGGCGGGTCGAGGTGTCGGCATGGATGTGGTCAAACGTGTCATAGAAAGCATGAATGGCCGCATCGACGTCGAATCCGTTCGAGGAGTGGGAACGAAGTTTACCCTTAGTCTCCCGTTCTCATTATTGATTACCACAGCTCTTATGGTGAGGGCAGGGAACGAGCGATACGCAATACCGCTTCCGGCAGTGCGTGAAGTCACCATGGTCACCGCAGGCGTGCATCAACGGATGGGGGAACGATCGATCTTACATATCGGTGCGGAGGCGATCGAAGCGCAGCCGCTCCAGCAGCTCCTCAATCAACGCAGCATGGGGGTGGAAATCGGGAAGCCGGTGGTCATCGTGCGAACGTCTGTAGGGATGATTGGCATCGTAGTCGATGAATTACTCGGTCGCCAGGAAATCGTCGTCAAGCCGCTGGGGTCGTTGAAGTCTTTGGAACGGTCCTGCTTTGGCGGCGCGACCATCGATCCGGAAGGACGTGTGGTTCTGGTGTT
>JBBRRN010000317.1:0-4807 GCA_038200685.1 Nitrospirales bacterium | reverse complement strand
TCAGCCCGTCTTTGACTCGCTTGACCGCCAAGTCCTTGAACTCGGTTGTGTATTGTTGCTTCGGTATCTTCATCGTCCTCCCTTTCATGGTGACGGCGATGATACGTCACCCGTGGAAGACGAAATTTCAGGGGAAGCTCATATTCCACTTCCACGGCGGAAATGGCTGCGAATCAGCCCCCAAGCTCGTCTTCGGCTTCTCAACACTTCGAGTACTTTGGAGACAACGTGGAAGAGAGGTTGCGAAGCCTCCCTTACCCACAACCTGGTCCAAGTACGGGTCTGTGAGGCATCACTATAGAAGAGTCAGAGGTAGCAGATTAGCCGCTCAAAGCTGATTGGGTGTGATAATTCTGCCACAGTTTAGCCAAACTTTATACCTATGCTATTGTGTCCTATTGAGCTCGGCAAACGTAATATTAATCGTGCGCTTGGTGACTGACGCGAGTGCTACGTCAAGCCCGCTGACCTATATCTATAGAATAATTCAGCAACACGAGCAGGGACGAATCGATACACTGCGGCAAGAGCAGCCTTTCGTGAAGTCGAATCCTGTAACAAAGGGCCTCCTACACTCCTGCTACGTCTGTCAGGCGATCCCAAGTGAGATGACCTTGTGGAGGAGAGGTTGGCCTCTCGCCGTCCTATTAATTTTCATGATAGGTCTATTCTCCATGAGTGCGTTCGCCGAGGAAGAAAAGACTCCGGAAGCGGGCAAAGAGTTTCGTACCACTGTATTGGGAGAGGAGATTTACGTTCCCCCGCGCGACCGTCGGAGTGTCACGGCGGTCACTTTCGGTACGAATTGGATTCCCAATGGGCCGAGTCAGGGGGAAGTGCTTCCCTTCGGCGCCTTATATGTATGGCGCAATTGGGACACGGATAATCAACGACTCCGAGGAACTCTCTCCGGGGTCGTCAATAATGTAGAGTATACGGTTGGACTCCGCTCGCTCCTCAACTGGTCGCTGATCTTTACCCTCAATAATTTCATCGCTCCTCTTGGGCGTTCGGAGTATGTGGAGGGGCAACGCATTCGAGCGTCGGAACTCGAATGGAACTACATTTTTGGGGGCTTCGGGGTCGGGTATCGTCTTCCATTCATCCCGTTTGAGCAGGACAGTGCCATTAATCTGTTTTTGACCTATGAACCAGGGTATCGATGGTTTCACGGGACGAGTGAAACGTCCGCTCAGTACGGAGTACCCAAAGATACGTATGAAGGCCGGATTCACGGCCGGATTCGGTGGGATGCCTTAGTCCGCAATCTCATGGAGCTCCCCCATCGTGGATTCTCCGTTGGCGGAGATATCATCCAAGGGCGTCGGGCTCAATGGGGGGCGTGGGGTGGCCCGCCGCTTCACACGCCGGATTTCAAGGCAGAGCAAACCTATCTCTTAGGATCTGCCTATGCGGTGTTTGCGAGCGGTCTTCCAGGCATCGAGAGCGACAAGCATCGATTGATTACTAGTCTCTATGGAGGTATAGGAAAAGATCTTGACCGCTTCAGCGCGTTCCGCCTTCCGGGTCGGCCCACGGGATACGAGTGGGAAGCCTTGTCGCTCCCGATGATGCCCGGTGTGCAGTTCAACGAGCTCTTTCCTCGCCGCTATGCCATTGCGAGTGTCACGTACCGGTACGAGGCGCTGTTTTTTCTCTATCCCTACGTGACGGCGACCTATGGCCTCGTCGAGCGTCTTCGCTCCACCTCGAACGGCATTGCGGAATCGACCGATTCGCTACCGGCGCTCGGAGGGGGGATCGTGACGGGAGCCCCGTGGAAATCCCAGATCGAACTCAACTATAGTTATAACTTTGGGATCTTTCGCGACCCTGGCGGTGCTCCGCCGACAAGGGGTGGGCACGGAGCGTTTATTCTCTGGTCGAAGCAGTTGTGAGCGATGACCATGGAAGACGCTGGGGAGCTACCGCATCAACCACCAGCTATGACCATTGGCTAGGGCTTCCCGCTGGGGAGCACAGACAGCCTCCAGCCGGTACTAGTGCTTAGTTGCATAAATAATCGATAAGGCGTACCGTCTTGGGTAAGGAGGCCGACCATGCCCAAGCCGCCACACACGTTGCGTTGTTCTGAGCAAGACCGGAAGACGCTGGAGGAGTGGGCGCGGAGCCGGACACAAGAAGCGCGCCTGGTGGAGCGAGCCAAGATCATCATGCATTGCATGCAGGGACACTCGGTCAGCGACATTGCGCAGAGTTTGCGCGTGCGCCCGAATACCGTGATCGATTGGCGGCGGCGTTTTGAACACGAAGGAGTGACCGGTCTGGCGGATCGCCCGCGCCCGGGCAAGCCGCGGCAGTACGGCGCGGACTTTCGCAAGCAGGTGCTGGCGGTGTTGGAAGCACCACCGCCGAAGGGACAAGCCGTCTGGGACGGTCCAGCGGTCGCCCGGTATCTCAAGACATCCGTGCATGCGGTCTGGCGTGTACTGCGCAAGGAAGGCGTCTGCCTGAGCCGGCAGCGGAGTTGGTGCGTGAGCACCGATCCGGAATTTTCTGCCAAGGCCGCCGATATCGTGGGGCTGTACTTGAATCCGCCGGAAAAGGCGCTGGTCATATCCGTAGACGAGAAACCCAGCCTCCAAGCGTTGGAGCGGGCGACTGGGTACGTGGAGACCGACAATGGCACAATCGTCCGCGGGTTCAAGAGCACCTACAAGCGTCATGGGACGTTGAATCTGTTTGCCGCCCTGGAAGTCGCGACCGGTGCGATCCATACGCAAATCACCCGGCAAACGCGCCGACTGGAGTTTCTGGACTTCATGGATCATCTGATGACGGAGATGCCCGAGGGCAAGGACATTCACGTGATCCTGGACAATTACTGCATTCACAAAAGGAACGATCCGTGGTTGGCGGCACACCCAAATGTCGCGTTCCATTTCACGCCGACTTCGGCCAGTTGGCTCAACCAGGTTGAAATCTGGTTTGGTATCTTTGCGCGAAAGGCTCTCAAGGGTGCCAGCTTTCGAAACATTGAGGAATTGCGTCGGGCCATCGAAGCGTTTGTGGCCGCCTATGGACCAACAGCCAAACCGTTTGTCTGGCGCAAGAGAGAAGTCAAAGGCTCTCAACTCAGAAACACTATCGTGAACTTACGCAACTAAGCACTAGAGAGATTCCAAACTGTGCCTCGCCCTTGAAACGATCCCATGTCGTAGGTGATAGGGCATTGTAGAGGAAAACGGCGGTCTGGTCGTACGACGAAGGGCATCGTACTCTCCCTAGGGTGGCGTAGCTTAGGTGGGAGACGAATGGTGGCGCAATAGGGCTAAAGGGGGAGGTGATTGCTCCCATGTCCGAACTTTACAGCCTCCTCCTCCATGTGTGACCATTGGTCTCTATGAAGCCCATTGCGTTTAGGCAGACTCGTCAGCTGCTCCATCTCACGCAAGATCAACTTGCTGAGAAGCTACGAACCACTCGCCGCTCGATCATTCGCTATGAAGATGGCAGCCGCCGCTCCCTGGTATGGCCGAAGTGGCCCTGCAATACCTCGCTACCACGCATATTTCGATGGCCGGGATCGTCGCCGCAGGCGAACCGATCGAACCCATCCCGCAGACAGAACGAGTCGAGGTGCCCCAAAGCATGCTGGGTCGTGGGGACACCTTCGCGTTGCGGGTGAAAGGGAGTTCCATGCGTGATGAGGGGATTCTCCCTGGCGATGTGGGGGTGGTGCAGAAGCAGAGCACGGCCCGGAACGGACAGACGGTTATTGCCCTAGTGAATGGCGAGGCCACGATCACGACCTACTACCGCAAGGCTGGCACGGTTGAGCTGCATCCGGCGAACGACACCTTAAAACCGATTGTCGTGAAAGAGACCGATGCCTTTCATATTGAGGGCATCGTGGTGGGAGTGATGCGTCATCTCGAACGATAGGTGCTCCATCGAACCGTTTGAGTCTGCAACATGGACCGTCAGATTGTTTGCTTGGCCATCCCCTCGTTTGAAATAGCCCTGACTCGCCTGCACGATCCGTTGCTCCGTACTCGACCGCTGGCTGGAGCCCCGCGCAGGCCAAGCGAGTGTGCCCTCACTGCATGTCCTCTCACCGAATCCGACTCGCGTCCACCATGAGCGTGGTCACGCGCTCTGAGAGGACTAGGGAACCCCCCTATCCTTCTATCGCGCACATTATGCGAGAGTCTCCAAGATCATGAGACTGAACCTGCTTTGTCAAAGCGGAAGAACGGGGTCAATCTCGGGTTAGTCTCCTATGTATTAAATTAAGGAGGGTCCTACATGGGTATCGTGATGTCTCGTTGGGGTTTGGCGGGGTTCCTGGCGCTAAGCGCGCTTGTTCTAGGCAGCCAAGCACAGGCGGAAGCATGGAAAATGGAACAGGGGGGCATAGAGCCGAGAACAGTCGTCCTTGGCATGCGCGCAGGATTTGCCCCCTTGACCCAGTCGCTGACGGCGAACACCTCAACCGACGTAGGTTCGTTAGTCAATTTTCAGGGGATGTACAGCCTGAACACCAAGGTGTTGGTCGGCATGATGGTGGAATGGGAGCGCCATGGCGTGAATCAAGAACGGCCCGATCAGGACTTGGGGCATCAAGACACCATTTCATTGCTGCCGACCCTGGAAGTCCGTCCCGTTCGGTTTGGCCCGGTCATACCTTACGCCAACATGAGCTTCGGGGTGAATGTGAATAGTTTCGGTGAAAATACCTCGACGAGTATCTCCCCCAGCAATACTTTCGCCTGGCGACTGGGCTGGGGGGCCGACTACATGGTCACGAAACAGTTTGCGCTGAATACAGAAATGGCGTACAAGC
>JBBRRN010000316.1:0-4807 GCA_038200685.1 Nitrospirales bacterium | reverse complement strand
TCTTCTGGCGAATCAAAAAGGGCGGCGTCGGCCTCCCGATCGAAGGAATGCCATGGAAATCCGCGATGCCTCGCTGGGAGCTCGAACTTCCCGACGAATGGATCTGGAAAATCATCATGGGCGAGTACGACGGGGCACATCAATCGCCTCGGACTTGGGAATAGAAGAGAGTTGCCTTATACCTTCTGCACTCCAGGCACACTAAGATACCTGCTGGATGTAGACAGTGCGAGGCACAGGGCTCTAAGCTCTGATGAAGCAGTAGGGAGAGGACGGAACTTATGATACGCGGATTCAGTCGAATCGCTCCGAATGTCGTCGTTGGTATATGGCTGGCCATGGGATTTCTGATTGCGCAGACTGTCTCAGCCGAGGAAAAGGTTCAGGCCCCTGTTCCGGCAGGTGAACCAACTGTGGTCAGCTCGTCGGTCAGCGCTCCGCGGGTGAAAGGGACCTTGCCGACGGATGACCCGGCTGCGGCGGTGTGGAACAGCGCGCCACCGGCGACGTTTCCCATGTCGCCTCAAGTCCATTGGCCGACCCGTAATCTGGAAGCGACAGTGAAAGATATGGTCGTGCGTGGCTTGCATGACGGGACCAACGTGGCCATTCTCTTGGAGTATGCTGATCCAACGGAGGATCCGGACGATGCAGCTGCGGTTCAGTTCATGGTGGGCGACAAGAAAGCTCACTTTGCGCATGGCCAGCCTATGGCGCAGGTGGAAGGCGGCCCGGTCAATATTTGGTATTGGAAAAACAAGGATGGCAAAGGCGTCGACATGAACGCCAAAGGTTTCGGTACGCTAAAAATCCAAGACCACCAAGATGTAAAGGCCAAGGGAGCCTATGCCAATGGCAGGTGGAAAGTGGTTTTTTCGCGGCCGCTCGATACCGGGCATCCTGAAGAAGATACGCAGATCACGACAGCTGGATTTATCAATATCGGCTTCGCTGCCTGGGACGGCAAGAAAGATCCAAGCAGCGGCGAGCTGAAGGAGAAGGGGTCCCAAAAGGCTGTCTCATCCTGGTGGTATTTCCGCGCAGAGGCGCCACCGGATTATACCGGCTATTACTATGCGGCCATTGCCGTGGGCCTGGCTCTCGGATTTCAGTTCGTTCTGATCCGCAAGCTAAAGAAAGGGCAATCAGCATGAAGGCGGCTCGGCTATACGCAATGGGAGTGGTGGGAGCAGTGGCTTGGGTCGGTGCCTTGATTGCCGTGGCAGGCTGTACGAGTGAGCAGGGGGGGAAGGGGCATGAACTCTACGGCCATTACTGCTCGCACTGCCATGGTGAAAGTGGAAAGCAGAACGAAGGATTCAATTGGTCCTCGATGCCCGATCCAAAGCCCAAAGATCTCACAAACAAGTCTGAGATGAGCACGTTGAAGGACGAAGATATCTTCAATACGATTTCACGCGACATGAAGGATACGAGTGAAGAAGGTGGAGATGAAATCGGCGACGACGATTTTGCCGTGCCGACGATGCCGACCTTCAAGTACACCCTATCAGAAGAAGAAGTTTGGGCCATTGTTGCGTATGTCCGCGGCCTCCACGGTGGAAAGATGGAGTTTAAAGTCGAGGAGCGGAAGAAGCAGCTTGAGACGGCGCTCCAAACTGCAAAGACTAACTTAGAGCAGGCGACGAAGGTCTATGAGGCAGCTGAAAAGCAAGCCAGCGATGAGGCGGAGAAAAAAAGTGAAGCACTCAAGAAGGATGTCGAGCCTGACGAATCCTCCTACGCCAATGAGTTAGCTGCCATGAGCAAGGCGAAAAAGGAACTCGACGTTGCGCAGGCTACGATGACGAATCTCGTGACCAGACCGGGAAAAGGTACGAGCGTCCCCAGGCCTGACCTCACGATAAAGCCTGATCAGCTTGCAAAGACGGTGGCCTATGGCCAACGGCTCTATGAGAACAAGTATGGTTGCAACGGGTGTCATAGTATTGGCCCGGATGGTGGCAAGGTTGGGCCGGCGCTCGACCGGGCAGGGTTCAGATTGAATGGAACCTGGGTCTACAGGTGGTTGAAGAACCCACAGGCGATGAATGCGGAAACCAGAATGCCGGCACTGGGGCTTAGCGACGCCGATGCTAAGGCTGTGACACTGTACCTGACGACGTTGAAAGGGGAGGACGCTGAGGATGCAGCTGAGGCCCCAGCTGCAGATGCGCCTAAAGCTACCGACGAAAAGAAACCTGCGGAGAAGAAACCAGCCGAGAAGAAACCGGCGGAGAAGAAGAAGTAAGCTGAGCAGGCGCAAGACCACTGCTGCCAGATGTGTTCAGCCCGCTGCTATGAGAGCAGAAACCCTGCGATCATTCCAATGAAGACCGCAGCTCCTACCCACACATGTTGCTGAAACATATGGAAGGCGGTAGGAGCTGGTACAGCCTGTCTGAGCTGCAGAGCCTGTTTCAAACACCACACACCGATGGCAGCGAGCGCCCCATAATAGATCCAGCCGATCTGGGCAAACCAACCCGCGAGTCCCAGTAACAGCAGCATTGAAGAAAAGGCCGCCCCGACTGCGATCCAGGTCGACGAACCGAACAACAGTGCTGAGGACTTTACGCCGACTCGACGATCATCCTCTCGGTCTTGAAGTGCGTAGATGGTGTCGTATCCGACTGCCCAGCAAACCGTCGCAGCAAATAGGCACCAAGCCGGGGCTTCGATGTCTCCCCGCGAGGCGGTCCAAGCCATGATCGTTCCCCAGCCGAAGGCGATACCCAGCATCGCTTGTGGGATATGAATCACGCGTTTGGCTAACGGGTAGAGGCCAGCCAAGAGCAGGGCAATGGGACTCAAGAGGATCGTCACGGGGTCAAGGAACAGCACAAGCACTCCTGCCAACAAGAGAAAGAAGCCGCAGATCAGCAGCGCATGTGTCACACTGAGTTCGCCAGACGCGAGTGGCCGTATCCGTGTGCGGGTCACATGTCGATCGAACGATCGATCCGCAAAGTCGTTCATCACGACCCCCGCGCTACGCATCACAAAGGACCCGGCGACAAAGATGACGAGCAAGCGAAGTGGAGGTATGCCTCGAGCAGCTAACACCAAGGACCAGAGGGTTGGGAACATGAGTAGCCAGGTCCCAGTCTGATTCTGGAGTCGAATCAGTCGGCTGACAGCCGACCAGGAGAGCCGAGGTGTCGATGCTGATTGCGGCGTCGGGACAAAAGGCTCAGTCATGCGGGTGAACTTAACCGAGGGGTGTGGGCCTGTCAACGACGAGACTTACGGGTGAAATAAGCAGTCTACCGCCGTTATCAGAAGGTAACAGCGAAGGCCAAGGCTGAGACGAAAAGAGTCAGAACTCCGTTGAGTCTCGATCTCAGGCTGTCTCGTGTGGCACACCACGTCGAGTTGTGCTCGTTCGGTGTTTTTCTGTATAAGGATGATAGTGCAAGGTGTCGATTCAAGACGTCCGTCCTTCCCATTCCGCGCAGCCTCATGGGTTGTTGCAGGGCTCTGTGCTGTGACGCTAACGCACTGCTCGTTCTTCTCGAGTCGAGACGGTTCATACACCGGGTATTATCTCCCGCTCATCGTCCACCTGCGATCCGATCCCAGTATTGCCGGGGCACAGCTCACCTATCAGGACGCCTGTGGCCAAGCGCAATCTTTTCCGATCGCCGCCCCGCTGCAAGAATTGCTGAAGCGGAAGACAGGACGCGTCTTTGAAAAAGTTTTGACGGGGGAGACAGGATCGTTATCTGGATCGAATGGCTCTGTCGATGCGGTATTGGGTCTAGCCCAGGTGGACCTGGCTATTCCTCGCAAGGCGAACAGGAGGTATCCAGTCACGGTCACCCTGGGGTTGGATTTTGCGTATAGGGCTCTTGATGGAGCGGTCCTCTACAGTAAGAAGATTCAGAGCATCGGTCGTGGAGAGGTTGAGGCTACGGAGGGATCGTGTGACGTGAAGGGACTTGAGGCGATTGCCTATGAGGCTATGGACCTCGTGACGGATGGGATGGCTGCACAACTCGGGACGTCGAGCAAAATTCACGAAGCCGCTCAAGCGCGCAAGGCCGACGGATCCCAAGCTGTCTTATTGCCGTCGTCAGCCACCGTCCCTGTGTCGCTTCCCGTTGATCAGCCGGCGACGGTGATATTCCGGGCCATCGTCCGTCACGAAAACCGAGACCAGGTGCTCCACAGCGGTGAAGCGGTCGCGATCGAAGTTGAAGTCAAAAATGAAGGGCCTGGCACTGCACGAGCTGTCGATTTGCTGGTGACCGCCACGCCGACTTCGATCGAACGGATTCCCAGAGTGGTCGCTGTCGGTGACCTTCAGCCCGGTGAGGTGAAACACCTGACGTTGGATGGAAAAATCAGCAGCGCGACAGACGTCTTGCAAGAAGAGCTGACGCTGATATTGCGTGCCGGGTCCCCCTCGGTCCAGCTACCGTCCGCCAAGAAGTTTCTCGTGGTGATGAAACCTGGGTCTGGGGCAGAAGCCGAGACGCAACCGGTCGATATCGATCGGTTGCTGAAACGGCCCAGCCTACTCAAACAACCGAAGGCCCTCGGCATTGTCATCGGGGTGGGGCAGTTTCGGGGGAGCGGCATTCCCAGGGTTAAGTACGCCGTGCGAGATGCGGAGGCTATGGCCACGTATCTCAAATCTATCGGAGGGATTCCGCCCGAGCGCGTACGCACTTTGGTGGACTCCCATGCGCTCAAGCACGATCTGACTGAGGTCTTGGAAGAATGGTTGCCCGAGCACGTGGACTCCACCACCGTGGTCTATATCTCGGTCACGGGGCGAGGAGTGGTCGAGCCGAACACCGGT
>JBBRRN010000315.1:0-4809 GCA_038200685.1 Nitrospirales bacterium | reverse complement strand
CGGGGCAGGACCCATGGCGCATGAGGAGCGTGAGCAGACCTTGAACCAGTTGCTGGTCGCGATGGATGGTTTCGATCCCCGCATCGGCGTCATTCTAATGGCGGCGACCAATCGGCCTGAAATCCTGGATCCCGCACTGTTGCGGTCCGGTCGGTTCGATCGCCAGGTACTAGTCGATCGTGCGGACAAGATCGGGCGTCTGGCCATCTTGCGCGTCCATGCCAAACAGGTGGCCCTGGGTCCCGATGCGGATCTCGAGGTCATCGCCGCGATGACCCCCGGGTTCTCGGGCGCCGATCTCGCCAATATCATCAACGAAGCGACACTCTTGACCGTGCGTCGGAATAAAGAGCAGGTCGGTCACTCGGAATTGCAAGAAGCGGTGGAGCGGGTTGTGGCCGGATTGGAGAAGAAGAACCGGGTCCTCAACACGATGGAGAAGGAACGCGTCGCCTACCATGAAGTGGGCCACGCATTGGTGGCATTGTCGTTCCCAGGGTCAGACCCGATCCAGAAGATCTCGATCATTCCTCGCGGAATCGCCGCATTGGGCTATACCCTTCAGCTCCCGACCGAGGATCGTTTCCTGATGGCCAAGACGGAGTTGGAGAACAAGATTGCCGTCTTACTCGGAGGGCGGAATGCAGAAGAATTGATCTTCGGCGAGGCATCTACGGGCGCGCAGAACGACCTGGTCAGGGCCACGGACATTGCCAAAAGCATGATCAAGTCCTATGGGATGAGCGAGAAACTGGGCACCGTTACCTTTGATCGTGAACGCCAACCCCTTTTGATGCAGATCCAGGCGCCTCAGGAGAAGGGCGACTACTCGGAGGAGACCGCCCGTGAGATCGACTGTGAAGTGCGCCGTATCATCGACGAGCAATACGATCGCGTGAGATGGCTCTTAGCTGAAAAGAAGCGCGCACTCGTAGAAGGAGCAAAAGCCCTCCTTGAGCGCGAGGTGATCAGTGGTAGTGACTTGAAAGCCATCTTGGACAATCACTGAGGTGCAAACGCACATAGGCAGATGCTCAAAATTCTAGCAGAAAGACCAGTTGGAAAGGTGCGAAGTATCTGACGCAAGACCCCATCAAGGAAGGAGGCATGCGATGAGGTGCACACGCTGTGGAGGATTGATGGTGCTCGAGGAGTTTAAAGATTTTTGGCTCGAATCCTGTGGCAACGAATTTTGGGGGCGGCGTTGTCTCAACTGTGGCGCGATTGTCGATCTCGTGATTGCGGCACATCAGCGCGTCACGTTGCGCACAGCAGCATGTAACTCGATAGTGATGCCCGTGCAAGAAAGCTCCCTTCCCCTTAACCAGATCGAGCAGCGGATCACCACGAGGTCCTAAACAGGAGGGTCCGGCATATGAATAGGCAAATGACACGAGCAGGCTCTGTGGTGCTCCTTCTTGTTGCCGCATTGTACCCCGGCACAGCTGTTGCCCATGAAGGAGCGGATTTGGAGGTAGACCCTTGCGTACGCTGGGTCGGTGAGAGCGCGGTGCATTTCAGTTCCTACCAGCCGCAATACGAGCTGAAAGCTCAATACTGCACGGATATTCCCAAGACAGGCGAGACCTTTCTAGTCATAGATCTCGTGGACCCGGCATTGCGTAACGTGCCGGTGGGTCTGCAGATCGTGAGGGGGAACGGGAAGAATGAGGCAGAAGCGCAGACTGTAGCAGACTGGCGTCCAAGTCACCATCCGACTGGAGTAGTAAGTGGCGAGACCACGCTGGAGGAGGGCCTGTATCGGGTCATCATTACGGCGGAGGGATAGAAGCCATTGCGCTACCAGTATCTCTTGCGAGTCCAAATGACCGATTATCAGAAGTTGGTGAATTCCGTAGTGGTCCCACTGCTCGGCGTGTTGCTAATGGCCTGGCTCGGATACAAGCTCGTACGATCGAAATGGCTGCGGAATAGGTGGGCGGTCCTCCGTTCGTAGGAAGCCAGACGTTCCGATCCACGACCAGATAGTTCACAATTCCAGAGGGAGGGCCCTGACAATGTCTGTACAATTTCTAAAATCTGCAGGCCTGAGCGTCATGACATCGCAAACTGACAGGCCTTTGAAAAAACCGCGCAGGATTCCCTGGTATGTCTACTTCCTCGGATCATCTATCTATACCGCTCTTGGAGGGTGGCTCGCCGCAGACTCGTCTCTTCTGGCGATTATTTGCCTCATCAGTGCACCGATTGGGTTTTTCTATGCCTGGGAAGCCTGGAAAAAAGAGAAACGAAGCAAGGGGTAACGTCTCACCCCTGTGCGACAGCGAGCCCGACTATGGCGCGATGGACACAATCCACACCTCATATGCCCGGTTGCTGAGCTAGGGTCGCTAGAGCGCACTGGATCGAAACAAGACGGCTAAATGACCGACTGCTGCGATCAGACGGAGAAGTCCATGGAGGAGGAGGTCTGATGGAATCATTGATGGATACGCTTGTCGACCGTCGGGCAAACAAGAATGAGGGTCTACTACCGTTTCCCGCTCCGACCTATATGCAAGTTCGCTGTTTCTTCGGCGGCTTGGTGCGCGCCATGTATCGACTCGAAGTGGTCGGCACTGATCACCTCCCCGTCACCGGGCCTGTGGTCATCGCACCGAATCATGACTCGCTGCTCGACGGGATCGTCCTGGGGGCAGCGATCTCGAGGGAACTGCGTTTCCTCGCGAAGGCGGAACTCTGGCGATCCCGACTACTCGCATGGGGTGCTCGACGGGCTCGGCGCAATCGGGATTACGCATAACTGCGGCGACCAGCTCGCACTCGCTCGGATGCGGCAGGCGCTCGAGGCAGGACAGGCGGTTGCAATTTTCCCGCAGGGCACCATCTACGGCGACCGTGTGTGGCACCGAGGTGCCGCGCGCATGGCGCTTGTGACAGGCGCGCCGCTTGTGCCGGTCCGCCTCATCGGCACGGCACAGGCCCTCTCGCGAGGCAGAATCGGCCTCCCGCGGTTGCGGATCATCATCGGAAAGCCGATCGAAGTCTCGCGCGCTCCGGAAGAACCGGTTGCGGCGACAAAACTGACCGAGCGTTTACGCACCGCGGTCGAATCGCTGGCTTAGTTGGCTTCCGCGAGAAGGTTGAAGACCTTGGAGAGCTCGGGTCAGGTGACCTTTCGGAAAATTGACCAGGACCCAATAGGCATGACTGTTGATCGCCTGGCAGAGACTGATTTGCTATAGAGCAGTTCTAGGCGGGAAGCCGTCACATCTTTTCCCAGCATGAGCAATTGTGAACAGACAATCGTCGATCTTCTCGGTAGGGTGCAGTCTGTTTGAGACCAGAGGAGGCAACATCGTGACCTGCCAGGTAGACTGTGGGGCAATTGTTTATCCACTGCGCGCTGAACATCAGCGCCTTGCGCCGCAGGTGGCAGCATCTAGCCCGACATTGCTCGCTGTTTCCCCTAGTCTCAAGGACCAGACCCGGCAGAACTAGCGATCAATATGGTGATCCAATGAAACACAGCAATCATTCACAATAACCAAGGAGGAAATGATGCCATTCACTGAACAAGACAAAGTTACCTTATCCAACATTGTAGAGGGCTTGACGCTTGCAATCGTTGAAGTATGTCAGACTCTGGAACACCAAAGGAGTCTGCCGCTGCCAGCCGAAGCATTCAGGGGAGAACTCAACCTGAGAGCAACAAATTTGCCGACTGATGCGAGTGGTAACATGAAAAGAAGTATTCTCACAAATATCTCGAACGTATTAGAAGGAAAACCATTCGTCCCAATGACCATCCCCTAATCACTCATGCAATACAGTAGAGAGGCACTATCGTCTAACTCCCGTACGAGGATCAAGCCAACATCGGAGGTGACCCGCGATCCGTGAAAATCGACCTTCAACGAAGCATTAAAAGTGAGCTGAAATGGTTGATTTATTCTCTCACCCATTGGGTATGGACCTCCTCAAGGCTTTTTGGCCACCCGTATCACGGATTTCAAATCGGAAATCCGGGATAAGGGGGCCAGGTCACAACAGTAGTGACTTCACACACTGAGTTGTTCGAGGATTGTTTTTGCCTCAATCAAGTCGAGATTGCTGAAGCTTGCATTGAATCTGGAGTACACAGAATCCAAGATGCGTTTGGCCTCGTCCAATTTATTGAGTTTCCTCCCGAGTTTCGCCAGGCTCGTGGCGGCTCAAGTTCAAGCATTTTTGCATGCTGATCATGTGCAATCTTCAAGGCTTGACGAAAACACTCTTCTGCTGCCTGGACTGAGTGGTCGGATTGTCTTAGCAGCAGTTCGCCTTTCAGTCGAAGCAGCTCCACGTGCCAAAACAGTTCTCCCCCAGTGACGACAAGCTTCTGCGCTTCCGCAATGGCGTCCAAGCCTTCGTCAATGCGTTTGTGTCGTAAGTATATGTCTGCCAGCAACGCCAACGTAAACGTGTCGTGGATACGTGCCCCTGTGGCCCGAGTAGAGGCAAGCCCATGTAGTAACGTGCCGAGCCCGTCCTCGTACCCAGTTATGGCCAACGCCCAGCCTTGAGCGGTCGTCGCCCACGCCAACCCCAATGCAAACGTATTGTGTTGCAACCGCAATGGTGCCGGTTCCGTCTCTGTTGGCAAACACGGATTCCACGACAACCAATCCGCCGCACCGACCGTATCCCGGCTCTTCCTTGTGCCTGGCTTACGATCACGGAACGACAGCTCAATGTGTGTGTCTCCTATGTAGACGATGACGAGCCTAGTCTGTCCTCCGGCAAATAGTCAGTCTGACCTTCCCCCAATTCCGTGGACACCTGGTTAAGCCACTGCCGTCCTCGCTT
>JBBRRN010000314.1:0-4812 GCA_038200685.1 Nitrospirales bacterium | reverse complement strand
GGAGATCTGGATCAACGTCGCGCTCAAGACCGGCATCGAGGAATTGAAAATCACCACCCGCGAGATGCCGGATTACGATGCCTTGATGACACGGCGCCTGGCTATCCTGGGTCAGCACAAGCTCACCATTCATGATATCCAGCGCGTCATCGATACGATGGGTCCGCTGGAAGGGGCCATCGACTGTGTCGCCTGGCTCCGCGAACGATGCCAAATGATTATTTTGTCCGATACGTTCTATCAGTTCGCCCATCCGCTGATGCGCCAACTGGGATTCCCGACGCTCTTTTGCAACCAGCTGGAGATCGATCACGCCGGCCGCATCGTGAATTACCACATGCGGATGCACAATCAGAAGAAACACTCCGTGGCGGCGCTGAAGTCCCTCAACTTTCACGTCCTGGCCGCCGGCGATGCATACAATGACACCGCCATGCTAGGAGAAGCCCACGCGGGATTCTTCTTCTGTCCGCCAGATCACCTTCCCAAAGAGTTCCCACAGTTTCCAGTCACGAGAACATACGGAGAACTGCAAACACATTTCGCACAGGCGGGGAATTTCAGATAGCTTTCAGCTGGCGGCTCACAACTTAGTAAGTTTCATTCACCACTTCCAACACACGCCGACCATATCGTTCTGCCTTCAGCGGACCGATGCCGGGAATCTCCATAAGGGCGGCTGGCGTCACGGGCTTGTGGCCGGCAATGGCCTTCAATGTTTTGTCGTGAAAAATCAAAAAGGCTGAGACGCCCTCTTCTTCGGCAAGCTCTGTACGAAGCTGCCGGAGCCGTTCAAAGAGCTGCGGGTCCGCCGGTGATGCCCGCATCGCAACCGCAGACGTCGCCCTTTCAGGAGATCGCTTTGTCACAGGTAAATCTGGCTGCAGCTCTGCTGCCTGCCTCAACGTTACTGCACCGATCCCTTGCAGAATCTTTCGTCCCTTTTGCGTCACATCGAGAGTGGGATACTCCGTGCCTTCGACCTGAAGATAGGCCGAGTCGATCAGGTCTTTCACGAGTCCAGTCATAGACTGCTTCGAGCGTGTGCGACACATTCCGTATGTCGGGCACTCTTCTGCGCCATACGCCTGCATCGCTTTCGAACGGCTTCCGCGGAGAATGTCGACGATTCGACTCACACCGAACCGACCCATGCACCAAGACACAGTCTCCAAGATAGCCTTCGCAATCTCGGCACTGTCGTGGGAGACCTCTCTGCTCGGCTGCCGTACCGGCGCGGCACAACGGTCACAGAGGCCGCAGGGGCCTAAGGCCCGCTCAGCCTCATCGCTGAAATAGTCAAGAATCGCGAGCTGCCGGCAGGTTGGCACCGACACATATCCCAGCATTTCTTGAAGGAGCGTCTTCATCCGTTTGGCGCGCTCTAAGCCTTCAGCATCTCGTGACGCCTGCTGAATGAAGTATTCCTGCGTGGCAAGATCTCGTTCATGGAACAGCAACACACAGGCAGCGGGTCGTCCGTCGCGACCGGCCCGCCCAACCTCTTGATAATAGGCCTCCACACTTCCGGGAATATCGAAATGGAAGACCAGCCGGACATCCGACTTATCGATACCCATACCGAAGGCATTCGTCGCAGCCAGAATCCTCACCGTTCCCCGGCGAAAGTCGTCATGCACAAGCTGCCGCTCTTCATCCGAGAGACCGGCATGATAGTAGCCGACCGACTGGTGAGACTGTCCCAACCATTCCGCGACTTCCTCCACCGCTCGGCGCGTCGCGCAGTAGATCAGGATCGTACCTTTGTCTGTCTCACCAACCAACCGTTCCAATGCGGCCAGTTTTTCCTGGCGGGACTGGCAGAGACGAACAGACAAGGCAAGGTTAGCCCGACGAAATCCTGCAACCAGCTTGAACGGGTCGCGGAGTGACAATCGTTTGCACAGATCCGTTTGAACGCGGGAGGTGGCAGTGGCGGTCAGAGCCAGACAGGGAGGATTCGTGAGCTCCTGGCGAAGACGGCCGATTTTGAGATAATCGGGTCTGAAATCGTGGCCCCACTGAGAAATACAATGGGCTTCGTCGACGACCAGCAACGAGACCCACAGCGACCGCAAGCGTTGAAGAAATCCCTCATGCTGCATCCGTTCAGGCGCCAGATACAGCAACTGAAGCTTCTTCTGATTGAGATCTTGAATCACGCGGTGCTTTTCAGAACCCGTGAGGCCTGAGTGAAACGCCGCCGCTGCGATCTTCCGCTGCTTTAAGCTTGCCACTTGGTCTTGCATGAGCGCGATGAGCGGAGAGATGACCAGTGTCAACCCGGGCAACATGGTTGCGGGTAATTGATAACAAAGCGACTTACCCTGCCCGGTCGGCATGACCCCCATCGCATCGCGACCAGCCAGGATGGCGCGAATGACCTCCTCCTGACCCGGTCGGAACTTCGCAAAGCCGAACTGTTCGCTGAGCTGTCGAGTCAGATCATCCACGATGAGATAATAAAAACGATGGACGGTTGGGGAACATAGGCGCGAGGGGAGTATAGAGGACCGACTTACCGTGGGCAAGTCGAACGAACCGAAGCGGAGTGATCTACTCTCAACCTTCAGCTTCGTCTCGGAAAGAGATGGTTGGGGGGACAGATCGAATCGTCCGACAAGCGGTTTAGGAAAGCGCTTTCACGACCCTACTCCAGCCTACTCAGGCTCAGTCAGACCAAGTCTAGCCAAGCGTGAGGGGAAAAGCGAACTTTGGCTGGCGTAGGCTGGAATGAGTTGGAGTGAGGTGGAGTTGAGCACAATGTGAGCACAATTGTGATGCTCTTCGTTTGGATCGGTAGATTTTTGCCAGAGGGCTCCGGGTCTGGATTAGCCTAACGCTGGCGTTCAGGTGCGAGCCGAGCCCGCAGGGCGAGGACCGTCCCCTGCAGCACCTTGTTGGGCATTGCCGAGTCTGCGGGCCATGCTGAGGAACGGTATGCCGAATACACCGATCAAAGCCGTGATGAGAGCCACGAATCCAAGGCTGGCCAGCGTGACTTCTGCGTTGAGGACGTGGAACACAGGCACTAGCAGCGCAGCGCCCGTGAAATAGATGAAGCCAAACCAAGACAACCTCCGAAGGATGCGGAGCCCGAACGAATGCCCGAAAAGAAGAGCAACACTTCCGATTAGCCCCACAATCGCTACCAACCCGAAGCAAACGAGCTGAATGTTGTAGGTGAGATCGGATTTGACGCTCGAGATCGCAGCCATGAGAAAGAGTAGGGGGCTGAGAACAAGCCAGACCCAACCCAAGGATCGCACTTGCTTCGTCATGGCAATGCCC
This sequence comes from Nitrospirales bacterium, assembly GCA_038200685.1. Taxonomy (GTDB): domain Bacteria; phylum Nitrospirota; class Nitrospiria; order Nitrospirales; family Nitrospiraceae; genus Palsa-1315. The sequence continues at coordinate 1,521 of JBBRRN010000314.1, read as the reverse complement.
AACAATGATTAGTTCGCTGCAGCGCATGGTTAGGCTGTTGGGTTTTCATGAGGATCAAGGATAAGCTCCAATTTCGATTCGAGCACTTCTTCATCTCCGCCGCCGTCGCAACGCTCGACGGTGAAAACCGGCTCCGGCTCAATCGGTCCAACGGCCACAATCCAGCCCTCGTTGCGGACACCATCTCCCCCGACAAAGGCGACCCGAGAGTTGTGCCGGAACTTGGTTCCAAGAATCTTCTCTCCCGCGAGAAAATCCCTGTTCAAACGGCTGCGCTTCTTTCTTCCGGCATAGTCATAGTGGTCTAACTATGGATTATCTGGTTCCGCATAAGGCGCTAATTGCGTGGCAATACCGATAAGACCCTTGCAACATCTTGCCAGGGCTGGCCCCTAGGCCCAAGTAATTTCTTCAAAGTTCTTCGGTACATCTCTTTACCAACGAGTCTTATGCGGTTCCGTATAAGACTCCCTCCGTTAAATGGCTAACAAGCCGTCGGCTGGAATCCGTATGCGCCTACGGCTGCGAAACAAACAAGCCCCGCGATCAAAATCCCCTGGCTCTACAGTCTCCACAACACCACATTTTCCGTCTGTTTACAGGTCCTGCGACGGCTGGCCCAAAAACCACTGTTTTTGAACAAAACTACCTGAGGTTCTGACAATGGAACTGGAATGTGCTGGTATGCACTCCAGAATGTGAGGTTCTTACAGCCGGTATTCATAACAGCTAAAATTCCTCACCTTTCACATTTGGTTGATCTCGCCCTATCCCATATCTCATCTTGGCGATGTTCTGTCATCGCCGGCGAGCTTGACCCTTACGTTTACGAGAGGGCTGAAGAGGTGTCTTCTTCTCGAATCCGTGGTCCGTTACCAGAAAGACTTCTGTTGAGGTTTTCGACCTAAGCGTCGAACAGGAGGTTTTCGACCGTTTCAACAATGATATCCTCAAAACCGTCTCCGTTCTGGTCTTCGTATCGATGCTTCTCTTCAAAAATATTCTTTGTCGTGTCGTAACCATACGCCCCTTTTTCAGGACATTCCAAGAAACCATTTTGGCTGTCTACACCAACCTGCCTGGAAAGGATAGTTTGCTCCCATGTGCTTGTCGAATAGATAGAGACGATGGAATAATAGAGGTCACTAAGGCTTGCAGCTCCCACGACGATGTAGGGGGTATTGGACTTATCTTTCAAGATTCTCTCCACCCACGGTAATCCTGTTGAGAGTTCAATCGGTTCATCTCGTCGTGTGAGATCCAGTACGCCCAAAGGATCATGGTTTCCTCCAAATTCACGCAAGAGGACAACAAGCGATTCGGTGATGCGACAAGCGGTGGTATATTCGTGGCCTTTTTTTAGTCGGTCTTGGATCTCGTGCTCCAACTCTTGGGATACTATGAGACAGGTAACTGCCTTCTCTCCGGTTTTCCCAAGATGCCCTGGCCAAGATAGCGAGGCACCTTCACTGGAAACTCTCACCAGGTTTGGATTGGGTTGTGGTTCCGCTTTTTCAAGTT
>JBBRRN010000313.1:0-4817 GCA_038200685.1 Nitrospirales bacterium | reverse complement strand
GACATAAAAGTTGCGATGCCGTGCCACCGTCACCGTGACTTTCGGTTTACTCAGGTATCCCGCTGCAAGACGAGTGGTGAGATCTTGCTGTAACTCATGAATGGTCAGCCCTCTCACGTGTAAGATTCCAAGAAGCGGATAGGTGATTTGCCCGTCGCCTTCTACCTTCGTCTCGAGAGAGAGATCGTCTTCACCATAAGACCTGGATACGGAGAGTATAGTTCGGACCTAATCGGTAGCCTTCGTGACGAATTTCTGCTACCGCGGTTGCCATAGGATCAATCTTTTGACGGGATCTCACTGGCCAACGCGCAAGGATACACACGTGAGGGCTCTACCCGTTATCGACGTCGCCGGTCTTCGAGCTCAAGTTCTTGGAATCCTTCGCCCCGCATAAAAGCTTCTCGAACGGCTTTGCATGCAGTGGAAAGATGTGGGACGGCAGACCGCTGTCTCCATCCCCTCATAATATGCGCGTGTTCACTCATAATTTCCGTAATGTGAGTACAGGCCATGATGTGGCTTAATGGTTGTTTATCAATGGGCTGGCACAGCTCACCGGAGGATCGCACCACTGTGACAAAGTGGAATCACTTCATCCCGATGAATATGCACGGCGATAGCTTGTTGAATGAGCCGAACACGCAGGACGATATAATCATGTCCAGCATGGTGGATGAATTGTCCCATCAGGCCTCGAAGCGGACCTGAAACAATCTCTACCTGCATTCCCTCTACGAAAAGATCCACGCACGTTACAAGACGATCGCTCTCGCAGGCAGCGCGAATGGGATCGAGTTCTGCATCTGGGATTGCCTCAGGCCCAACGGACCCCACAATGCCGGCGACGCCAGAAATTTGCATAATCGTCATACGATTCTTCAGTGAAAAACGGGCAAAACAGTATCCGGCAAGCAACGGCAGTTCTGTGAGGACCTTGCGGTCCGACCATTGCCGCTGTTGCCTGGTTAAGGGGAGGAACGGCTCTATCCCGACTCCAGCCAATCGATCGCGCACCCGCTTTTCATGATGCGCATTGGTACGGAGAGCGTACCAGTACAGATCTGCTTCCAATTCAAGAAAGGTTTGATCGAGGCCCGTGAATCGAGATTGGGTACGTGATGACATAGGTTACTCCCAGAGAGTTCTTCTCATGCTGCATGTTGTACGGTGTTGCGAGTGAGTGTACATCGTACAAACATGCCTATATGAGAACACCGTGTACCTCCTACGTAAACAATTTCGGGGTGGCGTGTTGAATGAAACAGGCACTTATATGCCGACTGTATGGCTTGCCAGGCGAGCGGACAACTATTTCAACGCTGTTGTTCCAGCACAAAAATATTGATATAAGGCATTGCAAAATCTATCTCGCGCAGATTTACGATAGACAGAGTCTGTAGAGCAAATTTCGCAGGTGTGGGCACGTTGATTTGTGTGGCAGCCAGCAAAGTATTGGCGGAGATTATCGCTCACAATGTCACCGCTAAGCCTCCCACAACAACTATACTTAAATATCTTATACTTATAAGCCCCACTACTTAAGCGGGGGTTGCATAGCTCAATACGCTATGGCACCATCCGCCCGCATACATTTCGAGTTGTACGTCTTTATAAAGTTCGAGGTGCGACATAACTGACAAACAGCAGGCAAACATGATGACACCGAAACACAAGTCATGGCCGGTGCGAGTGGTTCTGGTCAGCTACAACCATCTCACAAGAGCCGGGCTCCAAGGCATCCTCCAAAACGCCCCAGAAATTACACTGACCGGTGAATCAAACGGAGGTGTGCATGCATATGCACTGATCCAAGAGATGACACCAGATTGTGTCATCATCGACCTTGAGTCGGACACAAGCTCGCTTGAATCTGTAAAATTCTACAAACAGTTATCTCCGCGGACGAGAGTGATCCTCTTTGCCGGTTGGGGCGACATCGAACGTGCCCGTGCCGCTATTGGTATGGGAGCGGACGGTATTGTACTGAAGTGCCAGCCTTCTTCTGTGCTATTAGCGATGATTAAAGGTGAAAAAAAAGAATCACCTTTTATTGCGATAGATTTTTCTGAGGCTCAGCCTGAACCGGACAACAATATAAAACAACCTGTCCGCAAGGCTCCAGTCGACCAGATACCATCTGTCGACTCCTTAACGGAGCGGGAGCGGAGTGTGATTGCCCTCATCGGCCTAGGATTATCCAATCGAGATATCAGCGACCGTCTTTCCATTTCAGACATTACTGTTCGTCATCATTTAACGAGAATCTTCGACAAACTGGGGGTGGCCACTCGCCAGAAACTTTTGATTAGCGCACACCAGTTGGGACTGGTGGAATTGAGGAGCCCCGCACAGGGTTCCGCAGAACACGCTTCCTCAGCTTAGCCAACCGCACTCCCGCTCAGGATGACGCCTATTCGGAGCCTTCCGTCATGGATTCAGGCTGATACCCGAGAAAGATGATGAGCCTAACAGAACATGACGTGAGAAGATCATCGATCAGCGCCTGCGATGAGACGCCGAGACAAAAGGAGGGAGTACAGACAATGGGGCTTGGAGCGGGCGATGGGATTTGAACCCACGACAACTAGCTTGGGAAGCTAGGACTCTACCACTGAGCTACGCCCGCTCTCTAAGGTTTGTCGCACACTTACGAATTCAGCCCCCACCGCCACAGGGCCCGGTGTTATTACCGTGTTAGTCCTGTAGGCGTGCAGCTGTGCTGCCGCTCGCTGGAGGTCTTCCGGCTCAATCGTGTTATACCGCCGATGCATGCGGTCTGATTTATGGCCGACGATCTTCATGGCCGTGGCGGTATCCACCCCTGCGCGTCTGAGATTCGTGCTGGCCGTATGACGGAAATCGTGGATTCTCAAGTTGGTGATTCCCGCTCGCCGACACGCTGCTTTAAACCCTGTTCCAATTCGCTGCAATACCTTCTCGTTATACAGGAACACCCGAGTCGTGTCCAGCCTTCGCTCTTTCCATAATTCCGCAAATACTTGGGAGACCCCAGGGGTCATGGGTACCACGCGAATCTCGCCATTCTTGGTTCGCCGTAACGTGAACTCCTTTCTCCGCAGGTCGACATCTGACCATTCCAGGTTCAATAACTCGCCCTTCCGTGGACCCACATCGTAGGCAACCGTCAGCAGCCTCCGTAAGTGTGGTGCCAGCTCGACCTTCAATCGCTCCCATTCATCAGCGGTCGCAATCCGATCCCGCTCATTCTTGGGGTTCGGCTTCGGCACATGCGCAGCCGGATTGTCGGTTAGAAAGCGAAATTGCGGACTCCGTGCGACGTTAAACATATGGGTCAACGTCATATGGTCGTGATTGATGGTTTGGACGGAGACCGGCCTGCCAGTATCCGTCCGTGTCCAGCCGCAGGCCTTACATACGTCTCTGGTGACCATCGTGTCGCACGTGCCGCACGTGACCTTTTTATATTGCACTCTCTGCGCTCGATAGAGCGTCACATCTTCGGGCGTGATGGTCCCAAGCGGTTTATCCCCGAAGAATGCTACAAGGTTCTCCACATACAGTTTCCGAATCGCATAACCTCTCAGCTGCCTGACCGGTTCGAGGACGAGATACTGCTTGGCCCATTGACGGAAAGTGACCGATTGTGCACGGGCTTTTCCAGGACTTGCAATGCATCCCGCCAACAATTGAGTTTTGAGAATCGCCTCCTGTTGCTTCGCCATGGTCTTATTGAGGGAACCGACCTTCCAGCGTTTCAGCTGTCCGCCTCCCCCACTCGCCAGCTTCAAAGCTTGGCCATTGTCCAGCACAGCAAACTCGACATAGTAACTGTCCTTCCGTTTCGTAAGTCCCATAGACTCAGCCTCCTTTTTTCATCGGTCGTTCCCCAATCAACGCTGCGACTGTGACACGCAGGGCCTTGGCCAGACGCCTCAAGGTACTCAGGCGAGGGTCATACCCTCCCGCTTCGATCCTGGCGAGCGTGGCAACCGCAACGCCTGAGCTTTTCTTGAGTGCTCGTAGAGTCACCCCCTTTCCTTCACGAATAGCCCGTAACCGTGTCATTCTCGTAAGTTCTCACATATGAGAACACATGTCAACGCCCTTAGCCAACCTTTAGTGACATCGGCATCACGGTATGCTGCTTGATCCATGCCTGAAGCATGGCCTCATCAAACTTGACCAACTTTCCTACCTTCGCATATGGGATACGTCTTTGGCTGACCATCGTATAAACTGTGTGAGGCGATAAGCCCATATAGGCTGCTGCCTCTTTAACCGACATGAGCCGCTGCATGGGATACTGCTCCTTTCCGCTCCACTTGCATGAGTTCGCTTGTCATCGGTCGCTTCCCCATCCGGTATGGCCATAGCGCACAGGAAGTCACGGGGCATAGCCGAACTTCTTTGCGTTGTTGACACGAGCAGTCTAGGCATTTGGCCCGTATGGATTTCATTGGTGTGAGATACTTCATAAACAGCCTCCTGAAATGAAAAACCCCAGGGCTAGCTCACGATTTCTTAAGGAATATCGTGAAGCCTAGTACCCAAGGGTTTGAGTGACCTGAATGTTATTATCTTGAGTTATCCCCGCTATCTCGTCTTACCTCATACGTGATATGCCCATCCTTTCCATGCTATGTCCCCTTCAGGGGCAGAAGAGAGCCTCGCACTCGCTCGTTGAAGGCATTATGACCTTCCCCCAATTCCGTGGACACCTGGTTAAGCCACTGCCGTCCTCGCTTCGTACTCGGCCGGGGAGTGATAGCCGAGCGTGGAGTGACGCCGCCTCCGATTGTAGAACACCTCAATGTACTCGAAGATATCCTGTG
>JBBRRN010000312.1:0-4848 GCA_038200685.1 Nitrospirales bacterium | reverse complement strand
TTCGGAGCGTGTCGGCAATCCGTTGAGCCAACTCCGTCACCGTCGGTGACAGGGCCGACACGGCAGGGGCTTCCGGATCCAGGTGATGGGCAACGGCGAAGCCCAGTCGAGCCAGATCGTCCGGTGCGGCATGGTAGATCTCTGTGGCCACATCTGCCAGGTCATCGCCGTTGCCCGGAACCGCGACAAATAGCGGCCCGCATTGTGCCTGCGTCACGTTCCGGACCGCGGCGTCATCCCAGCGAGGGATCTTCAACTTGTCCGCCTGCTGCATCGGTTGCTGGCGCACAGACTGACGGACCGCCAGCGCAAGTCGGGGAGCGGTATTGATTAGATCCTCACCCAGGATGAAGACGGCGTCGGCCTGTTCTACGTCAACGATCGATGCCGCGCCGACAGACCCTCCTCTCAAGATGTCCAGGACCAATTCTGCTAGGCGAGCGTCGACAGCGTCGACGCCGGTATGGAATCGACCCGGCCCGACCAGGGTGCGAAGCGCGAAGTTGGCTTCGAGGGAGGCACGTGGTGACCCGATTCCGATCACATGGTCCGCGCTGCCAAGCAAGGGGGCCAGCTGTTGCATCAACCGCCCCGTCTCGATGGGTACGAACGCGGCAGTCCTTTGCTGTCGAGCGCGCGGGTGGCGGAGGCGCCGGTCACCGTTGACGAACTCGTAGCCGAATCGTCCTCGGTCACAGAGAAAATACCCGTTCACCTGGCTATTGAAGCGATTGACAATACGACGGAGGAACCCGCGCCGTTCACCGGGAATCGTGTTGCAGCCCAGGCTGCAATGCACACAGACAGAGGGGGCCGTCTGCAGATCCCACTTGCGGACATAATGTGGCAGCAGCGTCTTATCATCGAAGACTCCGGTCGGGCAGACTTCGATGAGATTCCCGCTGAAGGCATTCTCCAGGGTGCCGTCCTCATGGCGTCCGAAATACACGTGGTTCGCCGAAGCAAAGGCATTGAAATCTCGCCCGCCGGCATAGTCCCGATAGAAGCGCACGCAGCGATAGCACTGGATACAGCGGTTCATCTCATGGGTAATGAAGGGACCCAGATCTTGATTGCGAAATGTGCGTTTCTTGAATTGATACCGGCGGTACGTATGCCCGGTCATAACTGTCATGTCCTGAAGGTGGCATTCGCCGCCTTCATCGCACACTGGACAGTCATGGGGATGGTTGGCCATCAGCCATTCAATCACGGTCGCGCGGAAGGCCTTGGCCTCTGGATCATCGAGTGAGATGCGGGTGCCGTCCGATGCCGCGGTCATGCATGCCATGACCAGACGACCTGTCTGATCCTGTTCGTCCTTGAACTGCTTGACGGCGCATTGCCGACAGGCTCCGACCGAACCCAGAGCAGGGTGCCAGCAGAAATATGGGAGGTTGAAGCCTAACGACAGACAGGTCTCTAACAGATTTTTCTGCGGAGGGACCTCGTAGAGCCGGTCATCAATCATCATCCTGGTCATCCGCCCACTCCATTCGTGGTATCCTTTTCACGCCACGGGCAACGTTGTTCTTCAATGTGCCGTTCGAAGTCTGCTCGAAAATACTTCAAGGCGCTCTGCAGTGGATCCATCGCGCCCGGTGCCAGCGCGCAGTAGGTTCTTCCGGGCCCGATGAGCTTGGTATGCATGGCCAGCAGGTCGAGATCCTCCGGCCGGCCGCGGCCTTCCTCCACGCCCTCCAGGATTTGCTCAGTCCAGGACAGCCCTTCCCAACAGGGCGTACACCAGCCGCAGGACTCCTGTGCGAAGAAGTGCTCCAGATTTCGCATAAACCCGACCGGGCAGGTGCGATCATCTAGAACGATCATCGTGCCCGTACCCATTCGACTGCCCGCCCGCGGGATCGATTCGAAATCCATCGGCAAATCGAGATGCTCTTCCACCAGGAATGCCGTCGACGCCCCACCGGGAAGCAGCCCTCGAAACGAAAACCCTTCCAGCATGCCGCCGGCATGCTCCTCCAGCAGGGTTCGAATCGTCGTGCCCATGGGGAGCTCCCACACCCCTGGTCGCTTGACGTTGCCACTGACTCCGTATAGTTTCGTCCCCCCCTCCTGACCATGCCCTAGCCGCCGATACCACTCGACGCCGTGCGTGATGATGTGGGGGACGTTGTACAGTGTCTCCACGTTTTGTACGACCGTGGGTTTCCCCCAGAGCCCCGACACTTGCGGATAGGGAGGTTTGGAGCGTGGAATCGCGCGTTTGCCCTCCAGAGCGTTCAGAAGCGCCGTCTCCTCGCCACAAATGTAGCGGCCGGCGCTGGTGTGCAGGTGGAGATCAAAATTGAAGTCGGACCCGAACACGTTCCGCCCCAGGTATCCGTGGGAGTGAGCTTCCGCAATGGCCTGCTGTAAAAGTTCAGCCGCTCGCTTATATGCCCAGCGAAGAAAGATGTAGCCCACCTCCGCCTGAATCGCATAGGCACTGACGATCATGCTCTCGATCATCTGGTGGGGATCGCCTTCCAGGAGCAGCCGGTCCTTGAAGGTGCCGGGCTCCATCTCGTCGGCGTTCGCCACCAGATACTTGGGACGAGGCGCGTCCGGCCCCATCGGCACGAAGCTCCACTTCATGCCGGTCGCGAAACCGGCGCCACCGCGGCCTCGTAAGGTCGAATCGGTGACCAGCTGCTGCACGTCCTTCGGAGTCATCGTTCGGACGGCCTTGCGCGCCGCTTCGTACCCGCCGGTTTCCTCATACTCGGCCAGAGCCATGGGGGCGGCGTTCGGTCTGATGCGTTGCGTGAGCGGGCGTGCCAACACTTGGATCACTCCTATGGATACTGGTTCAAAATTGGGTCGATCTTCTCCGTCGTCAGATCCTCATGGAGATCGTCATCGATCATCATGACTGGGGCATGGTCGCAGGCTCCGAGACAGACGATCGGCAAGAGCGTGAACCGTCCGTCGGCGCTGGTTTGTCCCATTGAGACATTGAGACGGGTTTTGAGCTGCCCTCGCAACGGATCGCAGCCCTTGATCCAGCAACTGATGCTGTCGCACAGGAGGATCACGTGCCGTCCCACCGGCTTTCTGAAAATCAGGTTGTAAAACGTCGCCACCCCGTCCAGATCGTCACAGGTCATTCCGAGGAACAGCGCGAGGCTTTTCAGGCTGTCGTCAGAAACCCAGCCCCGGTGCCGTTGAATGACCTTCAACGCTTCCACGCATCCGGCCTGTTTGTCCGGGTACTGTCGGAGCTCGTCTTCGATTTCCTGTCGTTCTTTCTCAGTCAACATGAGGAGTACCGTCGTCTCCCATTCACGTCCCTCAGCGGTCCACGTCCGATAACACGAAATCGACGCTTCCCAGAATGGCCAGCAGGTCCGAGAGCAGCAGCCCTCGTGAGATGAGCGGCACCATTTGCATGTGTGGAAACGACGGCGTGCGGATGCGTACCCGATAGGGCGATGGCGCTCCATCGCTGATCAGGTAATACCCATTATTACCCTTGGTGGCTTCAATCCCAACGAAGGCCTCTCCAGGGGGAATGACCGGTCCCCAGCTCACGCCGAGGAAGTGCGTGATCAGGGTTTCGATATCGTGCATGGTCCGTTCCTTGAGCGGCGGCGTCGCGAGTGGATGGTCCGCCTTGTACGGTCCGGCCGGCATGTTCCGGAGACATTGCTCGATGATCCGAAGGCTCTGACGCATTTCTTCGACTCGTACGACCGAGCGATCGTAACAGTCGCCCTGCTGCGCGACCGGAATGTCGAACTCGAACTGGTCGTACCCGGAATAGGGCCGCGTCTTCCGGAAGTCCCATTCCATCCCGGTAGCACGGAGGCCGGGGCCGGTGACGCCCCACTCAATGGCTTCCTCTTTCGAATACCGGCCGATGCCTTTCGTGCGGGCCTTGAAGATGGGATTCTGCATGACCATCGCGTCGTACTCCGCCAACCGGGGCGGAAGATAGTCCAGGAACTGCCGCACTAGTTTGTCCCATCCCTCGGGGAGGTCCTGCGCCACCCCGCCGATGCGAAACCATTCCGGATGCATGCGACCGCCACAGATAGCCTCAACGATGTCAAAGATGCGTTCCCGATCGGTGAACATATAGAAGACAGGAGAGAGTTGCCCGACATCCTGCGCAAACGTCCCGTACCAGACGAGGTGGCTTGCAATCCGGAAGAATTCCGCCATCATGACCCGGATGACTTTGACCCGGTCTGGGATCTTGATCCCGGCCAGCTTCTCCACCGCCAGCACATAGGGGAGTTCGTTCATGACACCCCCGAGGTAATCGATCCGGTCCGTGTAGGGAATGAAGGTGTGCCAGGTCTGGCGCTCCCCCATCTTCTCGGCGCCCCGATGGTGGTAGCCAACATCCGGCACCACATCCACGATCTCTTCGCCGTCCAATTGCAAGACCAGGCGCAAGATGCCATGGGTCCCCGTGTGCGCGGGGCCGAGATTGAGGAACATGAAATCGGATGACTGACGCGACCGCGTCATCCCCCACTCTTCGGGACGAAACGTGAGCGCCTCTTCTTCGGCTTTCTGCTTCTCGTCGGTCAAATAAAAACGGCCCATTTCCGTGGCGCGGGAGGGATGATCCTTCCGAAGCGGGTGGCCGACCCAGGTCTGCGGCATCAGGATTCGCCGGAGATGCGAATGACCCTCGAAGGTAATTCCGAACATGTCCCAGACTTCGCGCTCATACCAATTCGCGGCAGGCCAGAGGTCGGTGATGGTTCTGAGGGAGAGCAGGGAACCGGTGAGGGAGACTTTGAGACGGATATCTTCATTCCGATCGAAGGAAAGCAGATGATACACAACCGTGAAGTCGCTCGGCGGCTGGTCTCGCCGCACCCGCCGGACACG
>JBBRRN010000311.1:0-4867 GCA_038200685.1 Nitrospirales bacterium | reverse complement strand
TATTGCCACAACCGCTTTCCCTCTATCTTTGATGTCATCACCAACGTAGCCTGAACACTCATAGGGGTCCACTTTCCTCTCTTCTCCAGAAAGAGCACCTCGCCTGCCCCGCAGCATCTGAAGAGGACACCCAATCCAGAAGATCGTCGCCACACTCCTTAGCACACATACGCTGGAGCGATTCTGTTGTCATCACGCCATCACAATTTCCCCAACTCATCGCCCCGCACTGAGTTCTTTCCTAGCCAATGAACGCATCATGACGGGGTCGCTGTAGGCTACTTCGCTGAGCGCGTCCATCATATGCACCCCTTTGGTTACCACCAACTCCTTAGCCTTCGCATAGTTCTTCGCGCTGAACCTCGCCACCGCCGGCTGACCATTCACAATCTGACAGGCTAAGATCTCGCCGTTCACCTCCAATGTGCCACCCTGCTCGACCAACGCCTTAGCCTGCGCCTGGGTGATGCTATGGAGCTGTGCAAACTCCGCCAATCCTCCTGTCTCCACCAACCGTCCATCCGGCATGATGCAGAGTCGCTTTAAATTCGGAGACCAGTCCTTTCGGAAGTCGATATACTTAATTTAGCCGCCCCGTGCGCCCGCGCGATCCAATGTCCGATAGTCGAGTCCAATATTTTTACGTTCGAGCTTCGACTTCAACTCCTCCGGCAACGTCTTGTGAAACACCATGGCCGCCACCTCATCGAGCGGAATCGCTCGTGCCTGAGCCAACTGCACCGCCTCGGCAAACTGAATGAGGTCCAAGGTCCAGGTTTGCTTGGGAGCCTCTCCGGTCGGGTCAATCCGGCAAGCAAACAACCCCCGAGTCAGGAGCCCGCCGACCTGTGGGTATACATACACCCCTCCATCGGTCAGCAGCGTCTTCATCGTCTCCAGTGGAACCTCGTAGCTCTCAGAGAGGACTTTCGCGTGCGTGGCCAGATCTTCCTGAATTGTCATCGCACAGGCCGTGACATTTCCCGGCGCGTCGAACTCAGAATAATCCTCAATGACGTTATAGAGGACCGTGGGCTTCTGCTTCTCAAATTTTTTCTTTATTTTAGACATGAGATATTCAATATAAGATTATGAAATATATAATTATTATTTATTTGTTATATGGCTGTACGGTGGCAAGGTCATCAGCCTTCCATCCTCGACTGGTCCACCAATTGTAAAGTGATAGAGCGATTGAAAGCTCAGCCCTTTCACCGATACGATCTCATGCACCGGGTCGTCGAAGAAACATCCGATTCCCGTGGCCCGCACCCCCGCCGCTTCCGCCTCTAGATACAGCACCTGCCCCAACAGTCCCGACTCCCAAAAGAGACGTGGATACCACCAGGCGCCCCCTTCCCGCAAGCGCCCCTCAAACTCAGCCAGCATGCCAAACGAGAAGGCGCAGTCGCCCGCAATCTCTTGGTGGCAACTCACTTGCACTGCCAGTTTCTTCGCATCCCCTTCAAGCAGCCAGTAGAGAGACAGATCCTCAGGACAATTTGGCGTCGAACTCCAGGTCAGCTCAGAATTCATGGAGTGCTGGATGGACGAAAGCCTCTTCGGATCACGGACCAGAAAATACAGCCCCGGCGTGAGGCCTTCGACACGATGCACAAATATTAAAAGATGAATCGCCGGCTGGTAGGGCCACACATCCCACGGCATCGGTCGATCAAATTGCGGCCGATCCGCGCGAGGCATCACTCGCTCCATCATGCGAAAGAATGTCGCCGCTGAGATTGACGTCTTCCCATCGAACGACACAGCACTTCGGCGTTGGCGAATGATCTGGCCAGCCAATGGAGAATCGTGAGACGTGAACGGTGAAACATGAGCCGTAACAGCAGTGGGAGCAGCGACAGAAATGTGCTCGTAAGAGGTTTTCCAACTCGCAGCCGCTACCTCATCAATTATTTCCCACTCCACTCCATGCTCGCCGCTCAACCGATTGGCTTTCCCATGCCAGGGGCATTCAGCGAGATCCTTCACCACCACTGAATCAATGAACAGTGGAATCTCTGTCAGCTTCCCACGTTTCACGTCTAACGTTTCACCGTTTACGTCCCCAAGAGGCCACATCACAGCCAGACAGTCCGGATGCTCTGGTTCAACCTCTGTAAAATCCTCCACCCGATTGGTCCCCAACAGGAGTGCGACAGTCTCCTGTGACGTGCCATCCAGTAACACCATGTTCCAACCCAATGTTGCAGCGGCAATCCGCGCCGAGCCGATCGCATGGCCGACATCATGGTTGCAGTAACGAAACGATCGCTCGCCATATTTCCAGGCTTCCCGCCAGTGAACCGACGTCAGGCCGAAAAGAAATGCACTGGGAGGAAAGGGATCCAGCAACCGAGTGATCTGCTCGGCAGAAAACTCAGCGCGTAATTCCAGCCCATGTTCTTTCGGCGCGTAATGATAGAGCCCCGGTTTGAGATCGAGGCCCTCAATCTGAGGCATGGCCACATAGCCTTCTGTCGGATGAAGATTGCCTGAGGATGGATTACTCCGTAGCGGCCACTCCGACTCCCCTGCTTTCTTCCAAGCCGACAAGGCCAGAGCAAACTCGAAGAACCGTGACAGAGTCCGCACCGTGACAGGCTGCCAGGCAATCGGCCCAGACTGATAGATGGCATCGTAGGCAGGCGATACTGGCTCTTCATCCGGCTTTAGCAGCGGCAGCGAGACGAGCGGTGCCCCCACAAACCGCCGAAACGGATCAGGCTGATTGGCCCAATCCAGATACCCATGCGCACGAGCATAGCGGTTGAAATGATGCTTCGTCTGAACGTGATAGCGAATGACCCGACCGACGGGATCGGACGAAACAGGCTCAATTGGTTCGTGGTACAAGGGGATTTCTGTGGCCATCGTAATATGGATCGCAGTCTACAGAGCCGTAGGAAGCAAAGTAAACGCAGGCAGCTCGGGATACTCTGCTCATAGCTGGAGAGACTACTGGATGCGCAGCCTATGCCGGAGGGTGGCGCCTGACAGAAAAGTGGAGAAACGCTGGATGTTGCGGTAGACTTGCCAACCGACAGACCGCTAGGGCTGCCTTTCCGTACTGCAAGACAACCGCAGTAGACTTACTAGTTAGGCGATGAAAGGCAATATAGGCACCATGAGCACAAATCTTTCAGGCACCTGGACTGGCGAGTTATCAGGAACAAACACAGGCGGCATGCTCCTACAGATCGTTCACGAATCGGATCGCATCTATGGAAACGGCCGCTTCTATGAACCCTCTCTCGGATCCTACGAATACGAGATCCAGGGCGTTAGTAAGGGCGATGAGTACACTTTTTTCCTAACGCCGCGTCAAGGGCAGCAGAACCTGAGTCTAGGAACAATTCAGGCCCAGTGTCGGCTCACTGAAAACGGCCAATTGAGCGGAAGTTGGAGCACTTCAATAAATACGGCGGGAGTCTTCTCCGCACGAAGACCGGATACTGCTACAAAAGAGAATAAGCCTTTGGCGAACTCAGTATTTTTGGTTCATGGCCACGATGAGGCAACGAAGGAGAAAGTTGCTCGTTTCCTTGAAAAAGTTGGCATCGAGGTCATCATCCTTCATGAAAAGGTGAGCCAAGGGATGACGATCATTGAGAAGTTCGAGGAATATGCATCCCGAGCGGGCTTTGCCATCGTCCTCTTTACACCAGACGACATTGGCTTTCCCATAGGCGCAGAAGATAGAAAGCAGCCCCGTGCGCGACAAAACGTCGTTCTAGAAATGGGCTACTTCATCGGCCGACTAAAACGCGAGCGCGTATGCGTTCTTTACAAAGGGGGAGTGGAACTACCCTCCGATATCCTCGGTGTTGTGTATCACGCCATAGATGACGCAAATGGATGGGAACTTTCGCTCGCCGGCGAACTCAAACGGGCTGGGTATTCCATCGACCTTAATAAAATCGTCGCCTAACCATTCGTCCACTGGACTGCATTCGACAGCTACTGAGGTCAAACGCTAGGCCAGGCTCGTCACCCTCCCCATACAGATAGCCCCATCCGCCTCATTGACCTCCTTTTCCATCCCCGCGTATGCTGCAGTCTGTACTATTAGGGAGTGAATGATGCAATTCGACGCTGCACTTGCTGCACAAGATACGTTCCGACGAGCCGAAACTGAGCTTGGCTCCGACTGGGATACGGCTGTTGAGCTGGAGGTCACATTTTCCTCCAACGCTGGATCTACGGCACGGGAGGCCTATGAAGGCTTGCTCGATCTCAGCGTTCGTTACCCGCAGGCCTACTCGTTCCAAGCCTTCTGTATCTTCATCACCTGGCAGCAGGTGACGGAAGAGACCATCGCCCGTCATTTCCAGACGGGCCTTCGGCTCTGCGAAACCTTTCTGGCTTCTCCTGATGGCAAGCATCCAGAAGATGTCTAGCAGATCACCGAACTCTACGGGTCATATCGAGATGGATTGGGTCTCGATGAAGAGGATGAGATTCAAGTCGAATTTAGAAAAGACACGCCGAAGGGCGGCGACTAGCGGGAACGCGTATCTCGTGAAACGTGAAGCGTTCCTCGTCAGACGAGATATGAGATACGCTTCACGAACGACGAGAGACAAGGCCCATGTCTGACGACGACAAACATCGCGCGCGAATTTTTCTTCATCGGGGCCAACTGGCACAAGCCAAAGCTGCCTATGAGCAGGCAGTCTCGGATGATCGCCTAGCCAATGCCCCCCGCGCCCTCTCCGACTCGCTCGGCAATCTGGGTAACGTCTGCGCGCTTTCTAGCGATCTGGATCAGGCTGAAGCCTGCTATAGAGAAGTCCTCACGATCCAACGCACAGAACGGAATCAACAGGCCATCGCCCACACGTTGGTGAATCTCGGCAATCTTCAC
>JBBRRN010000310.1:0-4870 GCA_038200685.1 Nitrospirales bacterium | reverse complement strand
CTTGGTGGCAAACTCCACAACCCGGTGATCCAGGAACGGGTATCGCCCCTCGACGGCATGGGCCATTGCCATGCGATCGCCCTGCGACGAGAGGATGTACCCGGGCAACAGAAAACTGGCCTCAAGGAACTCCGCCCTACTGAATGGGGGCCAAGAGGAGTATGGCTCCGGCAACTCTTGCCGAAGGTCATCAATCCCGTTATAGGAGGAAAGTTCGGCTCTTGTGGCTTCGGAAAAAAACAGTTTTGACTTCGCCGTCAAACCCCACCGAGGGAGATGTGAAAAGAAAGGACTCCCCAGATCTTGCTCAGTGACATGGAAGAAATGTTTTAAATAGCCCAGCGATTGGCGTTGGATATTATCCATATAGGGGTAGAGTCGTTTCAGCAGCAGAGGACGCCATGACGATTCTGGTTGACGGCCCCAAAACTGCCGAATCTTCGTTTCCTTGAAAATATCGTAGCCGCCCAGCATTTCATCGGCGCCTTCGCCGCTCAGGACCACTTTGATCCCGCTCTCATGCACAAGCTTTGACAGCAAGTACAACGGAGCCGGCGCCGTACGCACGATCGGTTGTTCCGTGTGCCAGATCACATCGGAAAACACGCGAGCGATATCCAGATGGTGACAGCGGATGTGACTGTGTGAGGTTCCCAAGAATGAACTGGCTTCGCGTTGGTACGGGCTTTCGTCAAACTCGCTGTCTTCGAAGCCAACAGAGAAGGTCCGAAGCCTGTCTCCAACGCTCTTTCCAGCCAGCGCCGTGATGACAGTGGAGTCTATTCCTCCACTCAGATAGGCACCAACGGGGACGTCTGAACGCAACCGGATTTCCGTCGCATCTCGCAAGAGAGACAACAGCTCTTCGGTGAGTGTCACTTCTGACGCTTTTCCGTCTTCATTCTGGGGAACGAGGTCGAGCTTCCAGTATGGCTTCACAGTGATGCAATTATCTTGAATGACCAACGAGTGGCCAGGAGGTAATTGCTTGATGCCCTGAAATGCCGTCCTTGGTGGCACAATCACCCAAAACGTAAAAACTTGATCGAGCGCGGCCAAGTCCATCGCACTTCCGACTTCAGGACAGGCCAATAGGGCCTTGATTTCAGATGCAAAGAGGAAGCTGTCAGCAGTTTGGGTATAGTAGAGCGGCCTGACGCCGAAACGGTCACGGGACAGGAACAGTTTGCGTTTCGCGAGATCCCAGATAGCAAAGGCCCACTGTCCGTTGAGCCGATCCACGCAGCGCTCGCCCTCCTCTTGGTAGAGATGGAGGAGCACTTCCGTGTCGGAACTCGATGTGAATCGATGTCCCTTCTTAATCAGGTCTTCCCGGAGCTCGATGTAATTGAAAATCTCTCCATTGAATGTGATCCACAGAGTGCCCTTCGCGATGGACATCGGTTGATGCCCGCCGGCCAAATCGATAATGCTCAGCCTGGCATGGGCGAGACCGACCGGACCATGGCTGTAGACGCCGACATCATCCGGACCTCGGTAGCGGATGGCCCCGATCATCTGGTCCAGCAGTTCCTGGCTAGCCGATGCTCCATCTAAATGCAGACTGCCGGCAATTCCGCACATCTATGCAGATCTCCCGAATGTAACTTCTGAGGACTCGCGGGATGGCCTCAACGGAGCCGCCGGCGCAATCCCTTCGGCAATGCGTTGAGGGTATGGACTGCCAACGATTGAAGGGGGGCTGGCAGCCATTGTCTGATCAGTATATCGAAGCGACTTCGCCTACGGTATTGAATTCTCGAATCGAGGAGCGCGAGTTGGTCTTGGCTCAAGCGCCATTCTGACGCGCCGCAATTGTCGAGGATATGTTCCGTCGAATTGCCTTTTGGGATCGTGATCACACCGTTCTGGCATACGCACCAGTTGATGGCGATTTGGGCAACAGATTTCCCCGTCGCGTGTGCGAGTTCATCAAGCACGCCGCTGGAATCGCAATCGCGGATACGGCTGAGGCCTCGTGCGAGAGGGCAGTAGGCGATCACGGTGACGTGGTTGGCTCGGCAGTAGGGCAACAGATCCTGCTCGATCGTACGATCAATGAGATTGTAGCGCACCTGGTTGGATACGATAGGGTATTTTCCCAGGGCCTTCTGGGCCTCTTGCAACTGCGCAACGGAGAAATTACTGACGCCGGCAAATCGCACTTTGCCGGCATCGATCAAGCGTGAGAGGGCTCCCATCGTTTCGGCAATGGGGATCGAAGGGTTAGGGTCATGAAGCTGGAGGAGGTCTACCATATCGATCCGCATGCGTTGCAAGCTGGCATCGACGGAACGACAGAATTCTACATGGCGAAAATTCTGAGGCGAGACTTTGGTGGCGATAAACACCCGATTACGCACGTCGCGAATGGCTTCACCGACATCGGATTCAGTTCCATAGGACTCTGCCGTATCGATGAACAGCGCTCCCGCTTCCAATCCCTTTCGCAGCGGTTCAGAACCTGCATGGTAGTCCCAGGTTCCCATGCCGACCTCGGGGATAAAGATGCCTGTATTCGCAAGCTCAGTAACGACCATGGGCGCTGCAAGCCATTACGAAGGGAAAGACGGGAGTGGGGGGATACGGAGTGTTCTGACCCCGTATCGTTTAAGAAAGTTCGACACCTCGTCACCTAGATCATTCGATTGCTGCGACTGCTCTTTCTTGGCGATCTCGATCCACATGGTACCCTGAGACTGTAGACGTTGACGAACGTCATCGGGGATGTCCCACAGGCTCAACAGCACGTGAACAGAACCGGAGCTCAGTCGCTGGACTGCTTCGCGAACGTCGCTCTCGACAACCTCCAAAGTCCACAAACCTCCGTCTCTCCGCCACCAGCTTGAAGCCGGTTTCGAGACGATGTAACGATGTCCATCTTGTACACAATGCAGACCTGAGCCAATAAAGAATTGAATCATCTCTGCAATGATATTTCGGAACATGTCGACCTTGTCTTTTTCCGATAATTCTTTGGGGAATTCCGGAGACCTGCTGACGACTCTGGCCGGGAAGCCGACAGCAAGACAGCGTGGTGGAATAGTTCCATGGACGACAGAATGTGCACCAATAACTGCACCATCTCCGATTTTGGTTTTGGGTAGCACGAAGACGCCCCAGGCTAAAGAGACACTGTTGCCGATTTCGATCGGCTCGAAGTCGACCGCATACCCTTCGAATTTACTCAGGAAAGAATTGTGGCCGAATATCAGGCAATGTCCGCCAATGCCTGAGTCGTCCCCTATTACAATCGAACGAGCCGGATTGATAAAGGACATTTGCATGATCTGGCAGTTGCGTCCGAGCACAAACCGGGAATCCGGAAACTGGAGGCCGCCTACAAATACCTGTTCGTTAATCTTACTACCTTCCCCGATGTCGATGTATGGGGTGTCCAGGAAGGTGGTCGACCCAATCTGGACATGGGCTCCCAACCGGATGTCCTTGCCACGTACGACAGTCAGAAATCCGATCGATGTGTGATCGCCCACTTCGACTCGATCCCCACAGATGACTGAGCCAAAGCCGATGGAGACCCCCTTGCCGATCCGGTAACCCCTGAGCCTGTAGATCCACGTTTTGACAAACCCGGGCCACAGCCCAAACAGGAGGATCTCTCGAACCGGGATGCGTGATTTTTCTATCAGCACGGAATGCTCGCTAGCAGGATTATCATTATGATACCAAGGTGGAGCCTCGTTACACAGGAAGACTGGCCCCGCCGTCGACCACTAACGTGTGGCCAATGATTGAGCGGGCCGCGTCAGAACAGAGAAACTGAGCAGCCTGTGCAACTTCATCGGGAGTTACAAGCCGGCTGATCGGGGTTCGCCTAGTCAGTTCTGCCAAACGACTTTGGGCATTTGGCATCGACGTCCAGGATTCAGTCGCGATCGCTCCGGGTGCAAGGATATTCACCCGGATGCCTCGCGGGGCCAACTCGACTGCCAGATGCCTTGCCAAGGCTTCTAATGCCCCTTTCGAAGCCCCCACGACCGAATAAGCAGGGACCACGCGTAAGGCTCCCTGCGAGCTGACAGCCACGATGCTGGCGCCCGTTGCAAACTGAGGCAGGATCCTTTTGACAATATCGAAGAACGCACGCACATTGAGGGCAAAAGTCCAATCATAATGCCTGAGGGTGAGCTCATCGAACGGCTTGTGGACTCCGGTCGCTGCGCAGTGCACTAAGCCGTGAAGACCCCCACTCAAACCGGCGACGGTCTCCTCCACGCTCTCAAGGCCTTTGACGACGGTAAGATCCGCACGACAGAGGGTGAGGGGAAGACTCTCCTGCTGTGCTTGGGCAAGCAGGGCGTCCGCTGCCTTCTGCCCACGAACATAGTTGGCAATGACCGTGGCCCCTGCTCGTGCAAACTGCAGAGAAATGGCGTGGCCGATTCCGCGCGTTCCTCCCGTAACCAACACGTTCTTGTCCTTGAGTGAAAAGGCTTGAATCATCATGCCTGTTTGGGTTGCATCGCTGGATGGGCCTTCCAGTAGGCGCTGAGAAGCTCATCGTGAGCGCTCGGTGCAAATTGTTCGTGAGGGGCAAACACAAAGAACAGCTCAGCGGAACACACTTTCTTCCCGCCTACCTCTGCAAAGCAATCGGCCGTCGAGTAGGTTGCGCGATTTTGCGTGATCTTCGCATGAAGAATAATCTCTTGGTCAGGCTTCACCCAATCGCAGAAACTGGCCCCCTTGATCTTGCCTAACATGGCCCGTCCCGGATGAGTGCCATCCGCATCAAGACATCTTCCGGCTGCCTGCGCCATCATTTCAGTTAAAAGGACTCCAGGGACGACCGGAAATCCTGGGAAGTGGTCGCGAAAGAGTTCCTCGTGAGCAGGCAACGTCTTTGAGG
>JBBRRN010000309.1:0-4879 GCA_038200685.1 Nitrospirales bacterium | reverse complement strand
GGTGCACTGCTCGGGTTTTTGGATATTTTTTCAGGCGGGTCGCTCTCGCGGCTCACGATCTTAGCGCTGGGCATTATGCCCTACATCAGCGCTTCGATTATTCTTCAGCTGCTGACCGTAGCTGTCCCGCATCTGTCAAAGCTGGCCAAAGAAGGTGAGCGCGGTCGAAAAAAGATTATTCAATACACTCGGTTCGGGACGATCGGCATTGCGATCATTCAGGGATTCGGGATCGCCATCGGTCTTGAACAAATGAATAACGGCGCATTTGTGATGAATGCTGGATGGGGATTCCGTCTGATGACGGTCATTACCTTGACGGCGGGCACCGGCTTCTTGATGTGGCTCGGTGAGCAGATTACCGAGCGGGGGATCGGGAATGGCATTTCCTTGATTATCTTTGCGGGGATTGTCGCGCGTTTGCCTTCGGCTGTCGCGCAGACATATAACCTGTATGAGATCGGTCAGTTGAATGCTTTCTTGTTGATCAGTTTGGCTCTGCTCATGGTCGTGGTGGTGGGAGCCATTGTCTTCCTGGAAAGCGGGAGACGTAAAGTGCCGGTTCAGTACGCAAAGCGAGTCATTGGACGGAGAGTGTTTGGCGGGCAGAGCACGCATATTCCACTGAAAATCAATACGGCAGGGGTAATTCCACCTATTTTCGCATCGTCAATTATTGCATTTCCTGCGACGATTACCGGGTTTTTCGAGACACCATGGATCAAGGATATTGGCGCGCAACTCGCGCCGGGGTCCCTGTTATATACCCTGATGTATATCGGCCTTATTTTGTTTTTCTGTTTCTTTTATACTGCGGTGGTCTTAAATCCCGTAGATATGGCAGACAACATGAAAAAATACGGTGGGTTCATTCCAGGAATTCGCCCAGGAACTCGGACTTCTGACTATATCTATAAGGTACTCACACGGATTACATTCGCCGGATCGATATACCTCGCGATCGTCTGTGTGATTCCTGAACTATTGATCTATAAGCTGAATGTACCATTCTATTTTGGCGGTACTTCGTTGCTGATTGTGATTGGTGTTGGTCTCGATACAGCACAACAGATTGAATCTCATATGCTCATGCGGAATTACGAAGGGTTTCTCGGTAAGGGGATGGCCCCCCTTCGTGGACGGAGCGGGTGACAGCAATTCATGCGCGTGGTGTTTCTTGGCGCACCAGGAGTAGGTAAGGGAACTCAGGCTGACCGTCTTGCGGTGCAGTATCAAGTCGCGAAGATTTCGACCGGTGATCTTCTCCGAGAAGCGGTTCGCGATCGGACGGCATTGGGTCTAGCGGCGAAGAGTTATATGGATCAGGGGAGTTTGGTTCCTGACGCCGTTGTGATCGGGCTGGTAAGGGAGAAGTTAGCTGACCCCAGTTGCGCGAACGGTTTCGTACTGGATGGATTTCCCAGGACGGTTCCGCAGGCGGAAGCACTGGGGGCAGTGTTGGTTGCCAAGGGGATTGTGCTTGACCGAGTTGTAAGCTTTCAGGTGTCGCGTGAAGATGTCGTGAGACGATTGAGTGGGCGCAGAAGTTGTCAGAAGTGCCAAGCGACATTCCATGTAGACTTTGCCCCGTCTAAGATGGACGGGGTATGTGATCGATGTGGTGAGCCACTCGTGCAGCGTAGCGATGATCGACGTGAAGCGATTGAGACGCGATTAAAAGTCTATGATGAACAGACGGCCCCGCTCGTTCGTTATTATGATGAACGGCGGTTATTGTTTCCGATGGATGCATCGGGCGGAGTGGATGCCGTCTTTCAACATCTGTCACAGGAGCTTGCGCAGTACCGGGCGATATGATCATTCTCAAGACGCCGGATGAGATTGAAGTGATGGCTCAGGCGTCAAGAGTGGTGGCAGAGACATTACAGGTATTGCAAAAGGCCGTTCGGCCAGGCATCACGACTGATGAGCTGGACTGTATAGCCGAGCAAGAGATTCGATCCCGTGGTGCGCGACCAGCGTTTAAAGGGTACCGAAACTATCCCAAGACGCTGTGTGCTTCGGTGAATGAACAGGTTGTTCATGGAATTCCTTCCAAGCGAGTGCTGAAAGATGGAGACATTATCGGACTCGACCTAGGGGCGATTGTAGATGGGTTTTATGGGGATTCAGCAATTACGGTTGCTGTGGGTCCGATGACCGGACGGAATGCCCGTTTGATTCAAGTAACCGAAGAAGCCATGTATCTTGGAATCAAGCAAGCAGTGGTGGGTCACCGGTTATCTGATATTTCGTATGCGATTCAGCAGCACGTGGAGTCTTCAGGGTACTCGGTTGTGACGGAGTTTGTCGGTCACGGGATTGGTCGGCAGTTACATGAAGAGCCGCAGGTGCCAAATTACGGGAAACCTGGGCAAGGACCTCGGTTGCAGGCAGGGATGGTTCTGGCCATCGAACCAATGGTCAATATGGGTGGTTCAGCCGTCAAAGTGCTTGAAGATCGATGGACCGCAGTAACGGTAGATGGAAGTCTCTCAGCGCATTTTGAACATACGATTGCGATTAAGCCAAGTGGGCCTCCCAATATTTTGAGTCAGCTTTGAAGGAGCCGTGGCATCGTGATGTGGGTTGGGGAGAAAGGATAGAGGTACGTGCCGAAAGAAGATGTCATCGAAATTCAAGGCACGGTAAACGAAACATTGCCGAATGCAATGTTTCGGGTGTCGTTGGACAACGGCCACAAGGTCCTTGCACATATTTCAGGGAAAATGCGTATGCACTTTATCCGTATTCTTCCTGGCGACAAGGTGACCGTGGAGTTGTCGCCCTATGATCTGACGCGCGGTCGGATCACCTATCGGTTTAAGTAGGAGCGTGAACTGAATATGAAAGTGAGATCGTCTGTTAAACCAATCTGTGCGAAATGTAAGGTGGTTCGGCGCAAAGGCGTGGTGCGAATTCTCTGCGAGAATCCGCGCCACAAGCAGCGTCAAGGGTAAAAGTGTACTCAAACGGTGGCGGGTGAAATGATGTACACGGCTGATGTTCAGCTAGCCCAGACCGGTGTGTGCATGACAAGAAGAAGGTAGGAGGGACTATGGCTCGTATTTCCGGGGTGGATTTGCCAAGAGAGAAGCGGGTGGATATCGGCCTGACATATGTCTATGGGGTTGGGCGCGCATCAGCACTTTCTATCCTGAGCAAGGCTGGGATTGATGGAGCCATTCGTGTGAAGGACTTGAGTGAAGAGCATATCGTCAAGATTCGAGAAATTATTCAGGAGAGCTATCAGGTTGAAGGCGATCTGAGAAAAACCTTCTCGATGAATATCAAGCGATTGATTGATAGTGGCACGTATCGTGGTCTGCGCCATCGGAAAGGGTTGCCGGTCCGCGGTCAGCGGACCAAGACGAATGCGCGGACGAGAAAAGGTCGTCGCTCCGGTGTGGGGAGCAAGCCGAAGCCGCCAGCGCGTTCGACATAGCGTACAGCCGTCACTTGACTAGGGAGTTCTATGAGCATCAAAAAAGGAAAGAAGAAAGAGCGTCGGATCGTGCAGAGCGGGGTAGCCCATGTTCAGGCGTCATTCAATAACACGATTGTCACCATCACCGACATGAGCGGCAACACAATTGTGTGGGCAAGTTCAGGAAACCAGGGATTCAAGGGCTCTCGGAAAAGCACACCATTTGCTGCTCAGCGGGCTGGCGAAGCTGCTGCTCGGAAGGCGATGGAGAGCGGGATGCGCACAGTGGATGTCTATGTGAATGGTCCCGGGTCAGGTCGTGAATCAGCGATCAGATCTCTTCAGGCTGCTGGATTGCGGATCCATATGATTCGTGATGTGACCCCAATCCCACACAACGGATGCCGTCCACCTAAACGGCGTCGTGTCTAGTAGCGTATATCGGGAGATTCGAACACACAAGTTTTGTTGGGCGCACCACCGTGGTGATGTCCGGTAACTGGAGGTAGAGCAGTGGCAAAGTATCGCGGCCCAGTCTGTCGGTTGTGTCGGCGAGAGGGTGAGAAGTTGTTTCTGAAAGGCTCACGCTGTATGACAGAAAAATGCGCCATCGAGCGACGGAGCTATCCTCCCGGACAGCATGGCCAAAAACGCCCGAGAAACTCAGAGTACAGTACCCAGCTCAGAGAAAAGCAAAAGCTACGCAGGATTTATGGCCTCATGGAGTGCCAGTTCCGTGGCGTGTTTGAACGTGCGGAGCGACAGTCTGGTATTACGGGTGAAGTGCTCTTGCGGTTGCTGGAGTGCCGGCTGGATAATGTGGCATACAGACTAGGATTTGGCGCCTCCAGAAAAGAAGCCAGACAGCTTGTGAGTCACGGACATTTAACCATGAATGGTCGGAAGATTAATGTGCCCGGTGCGCAGGTTAAGGCAGGCGACGTCATCAGCATTCGTGAGCGAAGCCGCACGTTGATCTCGATCCAGACCGCGTTAGATTCAGTGGATGGTCGAGGTATTCCCGAGTGGTTGGAGCTCGACAAGACGGCGTTTAAAGGTATGGTACGTGCCTTGCCGTCGAAAGACCAGATTTCGCTGCCAGTCAACGAACAGATGGTGGTGGAATTATATTCAAGATAGAACCGGAACTGGGGGAAGGGGCGTTAGTCTCTGCGGCGAACAGATGCTGTTCAGGGGTTGGCTACTCGATGAGATGAAGGGGGAGTCATGATTAAAGCAATGAAAGACTTTCAGATCCCGATGCGGGTGGAGGTCGACAAAGATACACAAACCCAAACGTTCGGCAGATTTACCACAGAGGCCTATGAACGTGGGTTCGGGACGACGGTTGGCAACGCGCTACGTCGTGTGCTGTTATCGTCGCTCACGGGTGCGGCCGTGACCACCGTGAAAATCGAAGGAGTCCTGCACGAGTTTTCCACGATTCCAGGC
>JBBRRN010000308.1:0-4940 GCA_038200685.1 Nitrospirales bacterium | reverse complement strand
TGCCGTGTGCCACACAGGAGAATGTTCCCGCAGGATGCTCAAAAAGGCCGTTCAGCAAGGCCGCAGGCGAGTCGAAACCGCGGAGGAGGTGTATTCTCTGGGGTACGTTGAGGACTTTGATGAGCCGAGAGCGAGACATGGGAACAAGCGCGTCTCGGCGCGCCAGGGTTTGGCGGGTGAGAAGAGTGATGTTTTTCGCATCCTGCTAGGCTGAACCACTCGCAACAGTGCCTTCCAGTTCCAGTTAATCCGGTGACTCTCACGGTTGTTCCGGGCTCATTTCCTCCACGTGCAATCTGCTCGATACGTTGTTTGGCCGTTCGGAAATCAAGGTGGCAAGTCGATCACAGCCAACCGTGGCCTTCAGCGCCGAATGATGGCTCGACAAGGCCGCATGTTCTCCTCTGGGTGCTATTGGTTATGAATCGGTGCTGAACAGTTTGCTGGCACATTCGGAATGCACATGGCGTCCTTCAATTTCTGGTTCCATCTTGCAGGCCAATCGGCATTGTCTGATCGTTGCACCCCCTCTACCCCGCTTATGGTGGGGTAGAGGTCAAAGTGCTATTTGGAATCTTGACGTGATGACAACGTGCGCACTACACTGCCGCCATCCTGGTATTTAAGGAGGGGATTCTATGGCTGAACAGCGCGTGCGCAATAGTGGGAAAAAGTCATCGGCGTTACGAGATGCCGCTGCATTGACGACTCAGTTGGCAGCTGGTTTGGAAAAGATTGGGCTTGCGATGAAGAGTCGGACGTGGCGACGGGAAGGTCGAGCAGGTCTTGGCCCGCTACAGCGGCAGGTTCTCACGCTTCTCCGGTCCAAGCCCGGGCAACGCGCAACGGTCTCTGCTGTGGCAAATGAGTTAGTCGTCAGGCTTCCGACCGCGTCAGAAGTCATCGCTACACTCGAGCGGAAGCAGTTGATTCGACGGCGTCGCGATTTGAGCGATGGCCGAATTGTGATTGTCCAGCTGACGGCCAAAGGGAATCGATCCTGTACACCTTCCTCACGAATGCCTGATCGACTGGTCACTGCGACGGAAGCACTCTCGGCGTCGGAGCAGGTTACCCTCCTCACGTCCTTGGTGAAAGTGATTCGTAGTCTCCAAGAGCAAGGTGAGATTTCCGTCGCGAGAATGTGTGTGTCCTGTCGCAACTTTCAGCCCAATAAACACAACAATGTCGATCGGCCGCATCACTGTGAGTATCTGAACGTTCCGCTGGGTGATCGTTCTCTACGTCTTGATTGCCATGTGTACGAACCGGCTTCGGCCGTACAAGTCAATGAGGCGTGGGGAAGCTACACGGGTTCTCGTACGGCCTAGCTGCCTGTCCGCTCTATCTTTATGGCGAGGTAATGCAGGTCGGCTCCATGTGATGTTGCGGGCGTGGAAAAACGATCCCTATGAAGAATTTATCTGGCCGAGTACGATGCAGATACGAGTACGATGCAGATAGAAGTGGTCTCCTCCCCACAGTAGAACAACCAGTATCTGACAGACCTGAGGCTCTTGCTCTTGCTATGGGGTCGGATTAGAATGAGGAGGTTCGGAGGGAGATAGAAAGCTCATGAATGAAAGAGGGGTCGCCAATCTCTTCAAGAAAGACTCAATCCGTGCGTCAGAAGATGAATGGCTTGGGCCAGAGTCTCATATGCCGAATCTAGGTCGGGAGCTTCGACGTCGGGAGCCGCGAGGAATGGATGTCTCTTCAGGCTGGATAATGGGTGCGATATTTGCCGCAGGTGTAGCCGCTGGATGTCTTGTTATGGGCCTCTTCGACCGACGATCTCAGATCTCTAAGTAGGACGCTGAAAGAACCTACCAGCTTCGTCCTTGCCTCGAAACCATCCTCAACATCAATCACTCGGAGAAAAAGCTGTCGTGGCAGCTTGTGGTGGGCGAGAAATGCCACGACGTGATGTTTTCATCGCCTGCGCCGTATTGATCAACCTGCTGAGGTTTTCCCCTTCCCCTAAACACATTGAAGAAACTCTTCCTTCCCGTAGCCCGTGAGATTCCTTTCGTCTTCAGCGAGGTTCATTTTGATACAAGAGGTGATCGGCCTCGATCTTCGAGAGTAGTTCGTCGAGTGCGGCTTGGACTATTTCTGCGATGGGTGTTTGATCCGAAGCCGTGGTCCACCGAACGCTCGACCCAACCGTTTCTTTTTCGACCAGATACGACTTGATCGAAGCTGTGCTCGAAGGGCCCAGAGCTGATTCCAGACGCAGCCTGTAGTGGTAGTCGCCGCGGGCTCGCATCGTGAGCCATGCTTTGATGCTTAGGGTAAGGTCGGTTGGTTTGTCGCTTACCGAAGCAAATGACCGGCGCGATTGAATATAGTTGATTACGGCAGAACGAAGATCCTGTGCCGGCCAATCGAGTAAGGTGATTCCCGGTCTGTGATCGGCTCCTTCTATGGCAAGAAAAGGCACAATGATTTGTAGCGGTTGCGCGATGGCGGCAGGCGAAACAGTTGGAGGCGCAGGGGTAACGTGAATGTGATGGACGCAACCCCAGCTGAGCAGCAGGAGTGCGCTGAAGAGTATTCGAGAAGATTGGCGAAGAAGGCGGCTGTTGTTCACTGATTCGTCGTGGGAGTCGGAGGATTCAGGATATCCAAATCTCTCAAGGCGCGCAATGCCTGTTCTCGGTATGGCTTGTCCGTGGGATTTGTATAGGTGTCGACCACGCGTTGATAGGTGGCGCGGGCTTGAGGGAATTGGCGCTTGATGGCGAAGTATTGGCCCAACGCGAGCCAGTTGGTGGCTGCGGCTTCATTGGCAGTGGTCATCAAGGCGAACTCTCGTTCAACCGCTGTGGCGCCTTGTTGTCTGGCCCGTTTCCTCACGGTATCTCCCATCTGGCTCGCCATCACTTCTATCTGCTCATTGTCCCGGATCGCGGATTCCACTCGGTTGGCTTTCAAGCTGTCATAGAATGCGTCGGCGTGATGCTTAATCATGTGCGCCCGCTCTTGGTAGGTATCGTGAGCACAACCGGCTCCTAGCAGACAGCAGGTGACACACAGCAGTAATCTGTACGATGGGAATCGGGGCCTTGTCATGAGTCGTGCTCTCCGTGGGTTCTAGTACGTGGGGCTCTCATCTGCTCGACACAGATTATCCTACCGAATTCGAAGAGGAAACGCGACCGTGTGCCGTGAAGCCTTGCCGACCCGTCTAGTGACACACGAGTCTGAAATATGGTAAGAGTCCAGGTCTTTTACAGATCCTGCATCGTCCCCATCGTCTAGCCTGGCCTAGGACATTGCCCTTTCAAGGCAGTAACACGGGTTCAAATCCCGTTGGGGACACCACATAGGGGGAAGCTATGCCATTCAATAGAGGGAGATAGGAGCCCTCTCCGGTAATCCTGATACCTTGCTGGCCATGTTCTTCAATCACTTCATAACTCAAGGGCTTCACAAGGACCTTCCTGAGGATCTGCCTAGCCTGGCTCGTTTGGCGGTGGAGCAGGCTCTTGGCGTCAGAGACACGGCCACAAAGGTCCCGTTTCAGCCGGACCTTGTCTACTTCAACGACGTGGGCTGATTTGGTCAGTGCATCACGCTCGGCGATCAGTTCTTTTCTCCGGCATTCCTCGGACCTGAGTCTCGTCAACAGTGGGTCCATGTTGTCGCCCCGAGCGATGGCATCCACGAGATGTTTCTCGCATGCCTCAATACGGGAGAGCTCCTTCTCGATCGGTGCCTGGCGGCTTAGCCGTTGCTCGTGGCCCGATTGGAGCTTCTCAAGGGCGCTCTCTACGGCGTCCTCCAGTAGCGTCTCATCGAGGACATCGGACAGCGCCTTGAGGACCACGTGGTCGAGCACGTCCTGCTCCACTCGAAGCGCGTTGTGGCAGATCGATGCTCCACGCTTCCGATGGTAGGCACAGCCGTAATAACGACCCTTCCGCTTACTGTAATCGCGGCCTAAGGCTTCGATAGGGCCCCCACAGTGCTTGCATCGAGCCATCCCGCTGAGTAGGTACGACGACTCGATGTCGCGCAAGGCGGGACGTCCGACACTCCTGTTGCTCGCGTGCGCTAACGATCTCGCATAGATCTTCTGGTTCGCCTCAAGTCGTGTCCGGACTTGGTGCCACAGTTCTTCTGGGATGATTCGGAGATCCGGCGCCGCGACCTTGATCAGCTGGTCTTCTGTTCTCCGTCTGCGCTGTGTGGTCCCACCACGCTCAATTTTTTGATACTCGTTCCAGACAATCTCTCCACGATACAGTGGGCGATACAACATTTCTCTGATAGCCGATGGGGCCCACCCCGCACCAGCCCGCGGCGGGGGGATTCGTTCTCCGTTCAGGGTTTTGGCAATCCGTGAGATGCCCATTCGTCTCGCGTACAGTTCGAACACTCTTCGGACCACCGCTGTTTGGCTTGGGTTGATGATACGACGCACATGGAGGCGACGACCGTCCGACGCCACGACCTCCTTGTTGTCATATCCATAGACTTTCCCACCGGTGACATGCCCGGCTTTGGCCTTCCGTAGCATGGCGTCGTAGGTGCGTTGCGTGGCCTTCTCCCGCTCCACCTCGGCTCCAAAGTTCGTGAGCGACACCATCATCTTCTCCATGGCGGTGTCGAGCTTGCGCTCCTGGTCGGTGAGGTAGAAGAACACCCGCACGCCGGAATCTGTGATCTGCTGCAGGGCATACGCCGTGGCGATCTGTTCGCGGCCCAGGCGGGACTCTTCACTCATGATGAGAACGTGGAAGGAGGGGTGAGGTTTGAGGGCGTTCATCAGTCGGAGGAACCCAGGGCGCTTCACGAACTCCGCCCCGCTGATGCCGTCGTCTGAATAGATGTGCTCGTCCGCGACCGTCCAGCCTTTCTTGAGTGCATACGCTTTCGCGTGCTCGATCTGGCGCGTCACCGACTTCTCCTCATCACTCACGCCGGTCTGTTCG
>JBBRRN010000307.1:0-4983 GCA_038200685.1 Nitrospirales bacterium | reverse complement strand
CTATATGCACACAATCTGTTCTTTGTTTTCCTAGCCATTTTAGTTGGAACTATTATGGCCGATCAAATAATTTTTCTAACCTTTGGAAATAGACGCCTGCGAGAAGCAATCGTAAGTATAGGGAAAGGTTAGGCGACGGGCGTTGTACTGCGCAGTACCGTACTGCGCAATTATTCATCGCGGCTCTTTCCAGCATCGACAGCGAGAAATCCTGGACGGAATCGCAGCGTGATGACCCCGACTCGGACAGTCCAAACGCGCACCACTCAGGTCTCGCGGTGCTTGGCGATAGCTGGCAGGACAGCGTGGCGTGCTGGACGTGTCAGGTCCAGGGTTGCCAGGAGCACTTCGGCGCTACGCTGACCGGCTTCGGGCGCGGCGATGTCCGGTTGTCTCGATCAGCCTTCGATGGCGTGCTGGCGATGAGCGTGATCAAAGGCCCGTAGGGCGACGCTGCCCGTGCCGGAAATGATCATCGGATATTGGGCGATGCAGCGCGTCGCCGGTGTTCTGCGGCATCTGCCGCGTTGGCAATTGGAGGGGTTCAGTCAGTTCTCGGACAACGGGGTGAAGGCTAAGGATGTCCTGGCGGCGGTACGTATGATCAACCGACCTTGGGGCGATGGCGCGGCCTTGGCGTGTTCGTGTTCCGGCATAACAGTCCCTGATGCCTGAGCGGCCCTCGGATCAAAATCAGAGCCAGGAGTAGGTGATGCCGCTTACCCCCAATGAGATAACCATCCGAAACGACCTTATCCTGGTTGCCCAGGAGGCCAGTCGTGGCGGCCCAGGATTGATCTCATAAACGAATGTCGCTCGGCTCGTGAACTTGGACATGGAGTTGCCGCCTGACCGCGACGCACTATCAAGGCAGTTGGATAATATCTCGACCGAAGAACACGCTGCCGGTCGTCCCCTGCTGTCGGCAGTGGTCGTTCATCAGGATGCAGGCGTCCTAACGGTACCCGGAGGAGGATTCTTTACTCTCTCTCGCCGCCTCGGACTGCTTCGCGGTCGGGCGGGGGCGAACGACCTATTCTATTTCGTCGCTGAGTTGCGTCGTGTCCATGAGGCGCATCAGTAGTGCAGGCCGCTCTTGCGAATGGGACGGGCGCCGCGTCGTGCTCGACATCATAGCGAGGCGTCAGATTGCTGACGAGGCCGGAAGCCGTTCAGCGTTGTGGCTTCCGGTTCTGCGGCGAAGGCGACCATGCAGATGAGAGGACAGAGGATGATGAGATTTCGCCGAAGCCAGCTTCGGCGAAGCGGGGCTTCACTCACAGTGGAGAGCGTAGCATCTAGGGAAACAAGACCGTTCCGAGTTCTGTGTCGTGAGAGCCGATCCAAATTGGATCGCGAAGCATGTTTCTTTTTTTGAATGGAGGAACTATATCAACGATGTGATGAAGCGTGAGCTTGAACATCGCTTGTCGGGGTATCTGGGGCACCTCTTCCCAACTTCCATCATTCATTCGCAAAACATAGGCCATGGGTTCATGCGGATTGATAACGTCAACGTCTGGAAAGTTTGCGAACCAGATTTGCGGCCGTCGAGTTATTTCGTATTTGTTCCCTTGCTGATCGACAGCCGTAAAACTGAACTGCCACCAGCCCCACGAACACCAACCACGGTAAATTCGCTGAACCTGATTCGAGGCGTTAGTTATGAGCAGGACGACGTTCGACTCCTCTATCTCATTTTCGCCATCGTGGAGGACTGGAAGAAGACGTATGGTGAAGGGGTATTCAGGTACGTCTTTCGACGATGTGCTGCTCTGCTTTTCAGGTCTTGAACCGCAGGCACACAGGGCCGCCAGCAGTAGGAGCAACGCGGCCTTTCTCATAGGCTTTCCATTTGATAACTATGACCCTACATTAGAGCGGTCGCCCCACAACGGTCCTCCTCAAGAAGGTGTCGCCTGCGATGCTGGCGGTCAATGTTGAGGGCGCGCCTTGGGGCGATTCGATAGCTCTCAACGTCCAGTGTCAGAGAACCATACCGGAACGCTGCCGATGCAAATCTTCACCATGCGTATCGCCCTGTTCTCCATCTTATCTCTGATCGCATGCGGTTGTGCAGACCGTCAGACGACGCGTACGGCCGCAGGACGGTGTTGGCCTCGAACGGGTCCACGGTGCTGACGGCCTCGGCGATCGAGAACCAGATCGGCTTCACTGGACGGTATCATGATGCGCTCGGACGGCGCGTGGTGAAGACGGTCGGGAGCACGACCACGAGATTCATTCGGGAAGGCGCGCGGACGAGTGTTGAATATGATAATGGGACGGCGGCGCGGAGTTACGTGTATGGTGACTACATGGCGGGCGTAGAACTTTCCTGTTCAATCGGCTGTGCATTCAGTTGTGATTATGGCTGTGAGTAACCTTCTTGCGCGATTCCTTTCGTGGTTCTCCGACCGGAACGTGCCGGTGGAGCGCATGAGTAATGAGAGGTTCAGCGCATCCTTCGCAGGCCAACCAGAGTTCTTGCCGGTTTCGGATTCAGTTCGCAGATGGGTGGCATCCTTCTCCAAGATTGACCCGGATTTCATTTGGCCTGATCGTCCGCTAAAGGATTACATAGGCAGTGATGTGGGCATGGAGTTCGATGGACTTGTACGAGAAATCGAACGGGAAACCGGCAGAAGGTACTCCGGAAGCCAGCACCTATTGCGGACCACGACTGTTGCAGGGTTCGTTAGGTCCTTCATGTCCCGATAGGCCAGATCACGTCGACGCTACGCTGGCTAAATGAGGAGCCATCTCCCGGGGGAGGTGAAATCCCGCGTGCGGCTGGTATCGTTCCTGCATGAAGGCCGTCGCCCCGCGTTCATCACCAGCGCACAGAGCCGCATCCAATCAACGGTACTCACAAGATTGATGAGGTCGTCCACGGTGAAGAAAAGGCCAAGGCGCTTAGTGGTTCAGGCGAACCCGCGCATCCAGATCAACAGCCAGCGGCTACCCCTCCATGATGGTTCATTCTGCTCGGATGAATGACGCTCGCCTCTGCGGAAACGCCATCTCGGCACCTTTCAATGGAATGTAGGCCGACTCTTGAATAAGGTGAATCCATGCTCGGTCATCGCCAAGTAATTCTTTACCTGCTCATGGTCTCTGTTGCTCATGCAGCGGATGCACTTCCTCATCCTGAGATACCTGACCCATTTGGCCTCGGCGAGCGCCTTGCTCTCGTCGATTATCTCAAGACAGAGTTGCACGCCAACGTTGAGCCTGGCGCGACGTACGACGACTTGGTCAAGCAATACTGGGAAATTGTCGATAAGCCGAAGCGAGAGGCAGAGGCGACGCG
Organism: Nitrospirales bacterium; assembly: GCA_038200685.1. GTDB lineage: Bacteria > Nitrospirota > Nitrospiria > Nitrospirales > Nitrospiraceae > Palsa-1315. The sequence continues at coordinate 1,670 of JBBRRN010000307.1, read as the reverse complement.
CAGCGAAGAAGCACAGCGGCTTCGCTCACGACTTGCCACTGAGTTCGGGATCAAGGCAGATGAAAGTGTGGACCTTGGCAAGCTCAAGGAAATGTTGGTCGAAGCAGAGCGTAAAGCTACGGTTCGCGGTGGCGGCGAAAAGAACGACTCCCCGATGAAGGACGGCAAGAAGCCAGAAGATCAGGCAGGCGGAAAAGGCGATGCCGCTGTCGTGATGCCTCTGACCATCCCCGGTGGTACCGATGTGGATGTTGCAACGCCGAAGGATTGGCAAGTAACGAAAATACAGCCTGACGCCGCACTGCCGCCCACGTTGAAGATTCATGCTCCGGGCGGTGACGTGAGCCTTCAAATCACTCTCCTTCCTGATAAGGAATCGCGGCTTGATACGCAGGCTAAAATCGACCAGGCAGTCAAGAACATGGGCGCACAATACGCAGACGGTTCAGTGGAAAAAACAATCACAGTGCAGAAGCTAACAGTCTCAAACGGGATTGGGAGCTACGCCGAGTTCACTGATGGCGATCTGGTGGGCAAGAAAGTTAGGCCAGGGCAGTATAAAGTTGTAGCCGCAGGCGTGGTGACGATTGGGAAAACGGCTGCGGCGTTCACGTTGTTGGGAGACTCATTTGACCAAGCAGGGTATCTAGCAGCGAAGAAAATCTTGACTGGCGGCATTGTCGCTCATGCGGCTCCTGCGAAATAAGGTGCGACGCCTAGAGTCCGTATTGCTGGCTGTTACAGTCGTTGCCATGTCCTCTTGCGCGGGAGGGGGCAGAGAGGAGCCTGCTCCAGGCGGTCTCACTTTTACTATCTATCCATCTACAGTCGACCAGGGAGGATCGGTGACTTTAAGGGATGGTCCAACCCAACTCGGAAGTTGTTCGCCCGATTCAGTAACTGACTTGGGCGATGGTGACATTATCTTCATCAAATATCTGAATGGATTTGACCGCGTAGTAATGATATATAATCGCAACACGCATAAAGTAGCGGATATTACAAAGAATATTCTCAAGGATGGGAAATACACCAATCCCAAGGATCAGCTGGAGTCAGCAGTGCTTGTGCCAGATAAGTTAAAAGCGGAGAAGAATGTTTTAGAAATCGATGGAGACATAATGAATCCTATCATTAATAAGATTGAGATTGAGATTTCCATAGAAGCAGTGAAGGGATACGCCCGCTAGCTGCGCCCCGCGCCTCCGAATGCCCGCCATCGCTGATCTTCGGCTCGCTTCTGGCGATGCCGCACAATGGCCGGATGAGACGCGCCGACCAACCGTCGTAGGTGCTCGTCCCCCGTCGCCCTGCGCCCCGATCAACCGTCGTACGTCGTCGCGTGCCAGGATTCCGGCTAGGCAGGAATAGTTCGGCGCTACGCTTGTCGATGCGTACGGGAAGCGGAGCGTGATGAATGGGGCGGGAGCGCCTCTCGTGACCTCGGCTATCGGACAGGAGTGGGGGTTCACGGGGCGGAGGCTGGATGAGGAGACGGGGCTGTATTATCTGCGGGCCAGAATGTACGACCCGATGGAGGGCCGGTTCATTGGGCGTGATCCAGCGGGCTACGTGAACGGCACTGCGCTCTACTCCGCTTATTTTGTCCCCAATCTCAGATCTCCTGACCCCCGGGATTCGGATCGGAGACCATGTGGTATCGTAGGACG
>JBBRRN010000306.1:0-4988 GCA_038200685.1 Nitrospirales bacterium | reverse complement strand
GCCAGGTGCCCTTCTTGCTCGCAGAACGCGCACGATAAAACAGTGCTCGTTCGATGCGCGCAGTAAAGGGCAGCCTTGGCCACTCCCCTTGCGATTGATATGTTGAAGAAATTGAATTGGCCATGTGTTGTAGGAGGCGTGCTCCTGTGTGTGGGGAGCCTATCCCCATTACCGACTCTTGCCGCTGAAGAGAGTGATGAGAATGCAGTGAAGGAAGTGCGGGAGGTGGTGAAGCAGCTCCAGGCGCGGTATGAAAAAACAAAAGATATCCAGGCAGACTTTGCGCAGAAGACCACGATCGAGGGGTTCGAGCGGCCCATCGCGTCTTCTGGGAAGGTCTATATCAAGAAACCAGGCCGGTTACGGTGGAATTATCTCGACCCGTCGATCGAGGACATCTACGTTAATCGTGACGATGTGAAAGTGTATGTGCCAGAGCATAAGCAAGTGCTGGTCGGGAAGCTGACACAAATGGCAGCCTCCAAGGCTCCGTTAGAGCTGTTGCTTGGGGCGGCCAAACTTGATGAGTCGTTCGATATTGAGCCGACGTCAGGGAAGGGGCGCGGCGTGGGAGGAATCCCGTTGCTCACCCTCCTGCCGAAGTTGCGTGAAGGAGAGACAGGGAAATCCCTCCAACGGATCGTGATCGAAGTGTTTCCCAAGACGTATTTCATTCGCACGATCTCGCTCTACGAAGCCAGTGGCAATGTTGCCAGTTTTGAATTTTCGTCGCTCCAATCCAACATCGGCCTCGGCGACGCACTCTTCGATCTGAAATTACCGGCCGATGTGGAAGTGGTGAAGGCTCCGGTGTTCAGTGCCCCACAGTGAATGCGACAGGAACCGGTATGGGAATTCGCTCTCGCAGGCTGCTCAAAAAGGCCGTTCAGCAAGGCCGCAGCGAGTGAAGGGCCGGAGGCGTACCCTCTGGGGTACGTTGAGGGTCTGAACGATGCGAGAACGATGCTGACGGATTTTTTCAGCAGCCTGATGGGTATGAGTAAGGAAAAGGTACCGTATGAATCAGTCACTGATCGGTTCCTTCGTTGACACGGTCGATGAAGCAGTCGAGCGATTGGATCTCGATCGAGTCTCGCGTGAGTATTGGGACCAGAACGAGTTCCTGTTTATTCCACAGTTTCTCCCTCGGTCGGTGGTGGAAGAGCATCTTGTCCCTCAGGCGCAAGGGGTGAAGGGTGAACTGAATCGCAACTACATTCCCGGCCACAAAAAGGGCGGGAGTGTGAGTTACTACACGGTGATGGAGAAGGCCCCGCGCTTTCTCGATCTGTATCGATCCGAGGCCTTCATCGATTTCTTGAGCCGACTGGTGCGGGCCAAGCTCAGCCTCTGCCCTGAGAACGACCCCCATTCCTGCGCGCTCTACTACTATACGGAGCCGGGTGACCATATCGGGTTTCACTACGACACGTCCTACTATAAGGGGGCTCGCTATACCATTTTGATGGGGCTGGTTGATCATTCTACGCAATGCAAACTAGTCTGCGAGCTATTCAAGGACGACCCTGTAAAACAGCCCAAGCATCTTGAGTTGATCACCCAACCAGGCGATCTCGTTATCTTCAACGGAGATAAGCTCTGGCATTCGGTCACTCCACTTGGCGAGGGCGAAGAACGGATCGCCCTCACGATGGAATACGTCACCAACCCGGACATGGGAACCTTCAAGCGGCTGTACTCCAACCTCAAAGATTCCGTTGCCTACTTCGGCCTCCGCGCGGTGTTTAAGCAGGCTCTCACGCCTTCCAAGCGACGCTCTTAGCAGGGCGCTGAACAGCCCGCCAGCGTCGTTCTCAGTCGTCCGTCTCCCTGCACGTACCCCCCGGTGACGGAGCTGTCCTGGCAGCTCGGGGTGGGCGGGTGAAGAAGGAATACGCTTCGGTCGCCGAACTCCCTGCGGCCTTGCTGGGATGCCATTTTGAGCATCCTGCGAGAGTGTACGGACCATCGAAATCCTAGCGTGGCAAACTACCCTTCCGCAGTCTGCTAGGGTGTCAGCACCTCGACCTCGTCGCCGAATTCCAGCCGCCACCAGTATTGATCAAGGTCCTGTTCGTCTGCGCAACCAACCTGATGGACCGGCTTGATCCAGCCGTCCTCCAGCGCTCCCAGTACCCGCTGCAGGCCGTAACGTCCCAGATTCTCGTCTATAGCATTATGTTGGGGGGTGGATTCTGGTGTGGATGCTCGGCGCCCTCTCGGTGGCGTGGACGACCATTGTCGCACGCAATTTCTGATCCAGCAGCGGTAGCGAGCGCAAGACTGAGCTCATGATGCGCATGCCGATGGTGTTGCAATATTGGGTCAAGGTGGAAGTTCTTGGAAGATAGCCAGACCATCTTCGACAGTCACGTCGCCTTCTATTTCGGAGAATATGATTAAATGAGTATTGTCAGGGAAGCCCATCTCTCTGAAGGACTCTTTCGCTGCTTCCTGTAAGTCATTCTTTGAAAATAGCTCACTGGATTTGGAATCAAGGACGACGACGAGGATTGCCTTGGAGCAGGTATGGTTCGACATCGTCTCGTCAAGTTGGATCTTCTTATCCTTTTTATACCTTCTCTCAATATAATCTTCCAGGTTGAGGCCAAGATACCGCGCTGTATCCTCATTGGATCTGAATACCTCAATCGCAAACTTGACACCCTGCCGCATGGCTAACAAGTCTGCTTCTGGCCGTTTATCAGTCGGACACAATGGCTGGATCTCCACAAAATCGAGGTGGTGGAGTATGGTAACTGTCCTCATCACGCCTAAAAGAGATTGGAAGTTGTCGCGGTCCTGATTATTTGCTTGAAATCCGAGCCTCTCAGGGAGGGCCTCTGACGGCACGAGGGTAATCTCAGAGACAATCCGAAACAGATCGTCGATGTTCTTCCTCACCGTCTCTTCGCCCTGATAATCGAACGCCTCCTACAGCTTCGGCGAATCGTAGGAAAGTATTTGTTCCGGCGTGTACGGATATTTTTGTCGCATTGCCGGAGTTGCCCAACTCATGCCACTTTCATCTTTCTCGCGATAGCTGGTTTCTTGTGGTCTGTGATGCCCGCACAAAATCCCAGTTAAGCGAGGGACCATTTGCAAGGTTTTCAGGCTGAATTTTCGGCATCCCATCTGAAGATGCTATGCTTCTGGGACAAGCCCTGAGGCCAACCTCCTTCAAGACGGCGATATTCTACTCCTTCGTATGGCGTTTTCGAGTTATGGGCCTCTTTTGGCCATCACACGACAATCAGACTTCCTAGCCAAAGGTGTAGTTGTCGGGGGGACGGTGAGGCTCCCCGCGAGGCTGTTCGGAACTGTTCAAGTAGTAGAAACTCGACTATTAATGGACTTTGAACAAAGGGTGGCTTTACTTTCGCATGCGGGGCGAGGAACCGTTCCCAGGCACGGACTATTTGTTGGTACTCTTGGCCACATCGTTCTGCACGACGAGCGGGTAATGTCCCATTTTTCACCGCAAACGCCAGTGCTTCAGGATTGTAGCCATATTCCCAGCAGAGGATGTTAAAGAACCGCTGTTCATGAATCGAATGCTCATCAGAGAAATTGTAATGCTCATTGCCAAAGATATTTTCTAGCCACACCGTCCCGGGCCTTCGGTATTTCGCACTCCCTAGCTTGAAGTATTGCGCCCCTGCCATGAGGGCACTTTCACCCGCTGCTCCAACATTGGTCAACAGCAAGGTAGATAATTGATCAACGGCATCTTCTTCTTTTCCTGTAATGGGCAAGTCTAGCTGGTGAACTAGCGCGTGTCCAAACTCGTGTAAGAGCACAAACATCATTGCGCCAGAGACCATCTGGCCCATCATCTGAGGATCTGGATAGTAGTGCGATAAGACTTGCTTCATATCATCAAGTATCTCATAGCACATTACAATTTCCGCAAATCGCCCGTTTGATTGATAAAACGCATTAACTTTCCCACACTCACGCAACTCAATGAACACGATTCCAGGGATTGCGATGAATTGGTTCATTCCATCGGCAAACTGTTCAAGAAATTTGCTGTCTTTCAGAGCGGATCGCAAGCTTTCATGTTCTTGGCTATTGACGGGAGGATAGTCTGTAATAAACATTCCTTTGACCTTGGCGTGTCCCAATGAACTCTGATCCATCAAGATGCTCATTCCCAGGGCCAAGAACAAGCAGACGACTATACGATTGTTCAGCTTCATGTCCGATCTCCCAAAGGTCCGGATACCATCGGTCAGCTTTGGTCTCTATCAAACCAATTGTAGCAGCTCACACAATTCCCGCACGGTCTTAGACCGCATTTTCACAACCGAGGGGAGGGGAAAAGGTATCGGGAGTCTTTTCTGACACACGCGCCATCGGGGAATCCGTCCCGCTTGAAAAGAAGAAAATGTACCGAAGAAAATGGGGTCGCGTCTTGTAATCATACATTTGGATACTCGCCGCGGAATTGTTTCCACCTTGTTGAATTGTAATCGGCTTTGCAGCGAAGAGGGGTGCGCGACGTGGAATGGCGGTCTTGCCGCTTTCGCTAGACCCAGTTCTCAAGGCGTAGCCCGGGGACGCGTCGAAATTCTCTCGCATTGTTTGTGACGAGACGCACCGCGAGGCTGAGCGCGTGAGAGGCAATTACTGTAAGAGATCCATCGATCCAATCGGCGTCCCTTTCTGTTCAATCGTTGCGCGGAGTCGCCCGTAAGCGGCGGCTGCATCTCGGTCGAACGATGCCACTTCGAGTGGAGTGGTGACGGGCGTGTCGTTTACATGTAAGATAGTGCCATGAAAGCGAGATCAACGGCCACATCCTCGTCTCTCGCTCGGAACGCTTCGCGCCGTCCCAGTAAGCTTGGCGACATGCTGGCACAACAGAAGATTGACGAAGCCCGACGACTCACCCCTGAACAGCGGCTGCTCGTTGCCCTTGAGCTTTCCGACGCGGCCACCGCGCGTGTTCCAAGAAGCGTTAACTGAAATCCTCTCACGTCTTG
>JBBRRN010000305.1:0-5001 GCA_038200685.1 Nitrospirales bacterium | reverse complement strand
GGCACTCCCTTGTTCCTCCTGAGAAACCAATCGCCGGTTTCTAGAAGGCTCTCGATTATATTTCTATGCATCGGCGACGATGTGGGTATCTGTCTCCTCAACTCCTTCAACTTGGTGAATCTTGGTGATGACCACATCCGAGAGGGCTCGTTCGTCCGTGACACTGATGAACAGAATAATATCCGGCCGCCCGAAACAGGAGTGGGCTTGTTCGACGCCGGGGAGGCGCTTGAGTACCTGCAGCACGTCTTTCGTCCGTCCGGCTTTGACCTTGATGAGAATATAGGCTTTTGTTGCCATTGCGTCCTCCTGTGGAAGTTATTGCGCCCCGCCTGGCATCTCCCGCCGTCGTTGCGCAAACACCTGGTGCATCGTTTGTTCCCGTTGTATGAACGTGGTTCGTGCCTTCGCGACGAGTTCCATGAACCGATCGAAATCTGCCGGACTCACGTTGAATTGACGAAAGCCTGGCGCCAAACGATCTCGCTGATCGATCGCCGTGGCGGTCCACTGAGCACTGAGTGCTTCAAGCACATCCGATGTCCAACCTGTCGAACGGAATCGCGACAGGGTTTCTTCTCCGCTGCCTCCTCTCTCTGCTGTCAACGCGTGAGTCAACAGTAACTGTACGGCTGGATCGCTACTTTTCAGAAAGACCGATTGAAATTGGATGACGGCCTTGATGACACGGTTCGCCTCGGGGGTGTCTTCAGGCGGAAGCACATCGGCGTCTTGCAGCGTAGCAAGGACGGCCATTGATGCCCCAACGAGCCCAGATGGGCTGGCTCCGCGGCCGGGTACTTGAGCCCAAGCCAGATTAGCGGCTCCTATGAGAAAGCCACCAAGGAGAACATACAGCGGTAGAAGGACTATCAGCTTGCTAAGTGGTGTCTGTTCGGGGAAGACTGACCGGAGGCAGGTGGGCGAGGCAGACATAGCGCGTGATTATACAGAAGGGGAGAAGAGCGTGCTAGCGTTCTGACTGGTGTAATGACACTCGCACGCATTATTTATGAAAATGTCTGCTGCTATGGCCGATTCGTTGTTACGATGAGCCTCCGGCCAGCAGGATTGCCCTTGGACCCTCGATGTAGGCACGAGTACGCATTCTCACGGCTCCACGCGCTGGTCTCGTGACGCGACTGAGGCCTGTCACGAGGAACCGTCATCAATCATGCGATCGGAGACGGAACACATTCCTGTCGCCTTCAACTGTTTTAGTTGAAACAATTCGATGCCGTTCCTATAATCCGGCAGCCTTGCGTCTGGCACGGGAGTGATACATGCTTGCAAAAATCTTGAGTGCCGCACTTGTCGGTATCGATGCACACCTGATCGATGTGGAAGTCGATATTGCCGGTGGGCTTCCACAGTTCTCCGTCGTCGGTCTCCCCGATGCCACGGTGCGGGAGAGCCGCGACCGAGTCCGCTCGGCGCTCAAAAATACGGGGTTCCATTTCCCGGCCAAGAAAATCACGGTGAATCTTGCTCCCGCAGGAATCAAAAAAGAAGGATCGGGCCTCGACTTGGCGATTGCCATTGGGATTCTTGTGGCGGAAGAAGTGATTGCGCCCCAGAGCATCCTAGGCCGTGTCTGTGTCGGTGAACTCTCATTGGATGGGCAAATCAAGGCGATTACCGGCGCCTTATCCATCGGGATTGCCTGCCGGCCAAATTATAGTTTGCTTCTGCCGGCTGAGAATAGCCAAGAAGCGGCAGTGGTGCAGGGCGTAACGGCGTATCCGCTCCACACGCTTCCTGAGGCCGTGGGATTTCTTAACGGCACGATTTCGCTGGCCCCGACTCACACAGACCGAGAACGGTTTTTTACCACTCGTCCAGTGGAGGATGACGACTACGGGGATGTAAAGGGACAGGATCATGCGAAGCGTGCTCTAGAGGTTGCAGCAGCCGGCGGGCACAATCTTTTGATGGTGGGACCGCCCGGATCGGGCAAGACCATGTTGGCAAAACGTCTTCCGACGATTCTTCCACTTATGGAACCTGAGGAAGCGATCGAAACGACCCGTGTTCATAGTGTCTCTGGACAATTACCGGCGAATCACCCATTGCTGACCGTTCGTCCTTTTCGTGCTCCGCATCACAGTATTTCCGATGCCGGGCTCATTGGAGGCGGAACAGTTCCCAGGCCGGGGGAAGTATCCTTGCCGCACAATGGTGTGTTGTTCCTGGATGAATCCCCGGAGTTTCGCCGTCCTGTTTTAGACGGATTGCGTCAACCCCTGGAAGATGGGCATGTGACCCTCACCAGGGCCAGCGGCTCGCTACGTTATCCTGCGCGATTCATGTTGATCGCCGCGATGAATCCTTGTCCCTGCGGGTACTATGGAGATCGCACACGTGAATGCGTCTGCACGCCTCATCAAATTCGTCGGTATCGAGCCAAACTGTCGGGGCCACTTCAAGATAGACTCGACATTCACATTGAGGTCCCGCCGGTTTCTGTGCGAGACCTGCATGATCATGGGCCGACGCCGGAAAGTTCTGCCACGATCCGATCGCGTGTCCTGGCGGCGCGCGATCGACAGCGTCACCGATATCGGCAAGACGGGATTCACTCGAATGCGCAGTTGAAGCCCCGGCTCTTGAAGCGGTACTGTGTGTTGGATGCTCCGACGCAAGAACTTTTGGAGCGCGCGCTGACGAAACTCGGGTTGTCGGCTCGAGCCCATGGGCGGATTGTCCGTGTTGCGAGAACCATTGCCGATCTCGCGGGCTCTGATAACATCGAGCGGGTACATGTGGCGGAAGCAATTCAATACCGCAGCCTTGACCGGCGGACGGAGTTTTGAGGATTGCCTATGTGGTCGACCGTGAAAGTCTTTCTCTGGTGGTTTATCGTCGGTGCTACCATGGCACTGGCCGTGATCATGCTGCAAGGCGGCATTCGGGAAGCCATGCAAACGCCTGGGTCGGTGTGGGGGATCAAATTAGTCGAGTTGCTTACCACCATCTTGGGGGGGGGGCTGCTCGGCGGTTGTGTCGCATTGATTCTGGATCGTATTAAGAAATCATAATGGATGTTTCTCACTGTGTGTTGAAATGAGGCCATAGATGGACGTGGACGTGGGCTCAAATGTGTACCGCAACACCGACGGCATGATCGAAATCGAGGGAGTTCCACAGATTGAAGTGGCACTGAAACCGATCACGGGTGCTCTGCTCGTGAACTTTGCCCTCTTCAATAAAGAAGGGAAAGTGACGGCGAAGCTCAATGATAGCACCCTGATGATCAACGAGAAACGCGCGTACGACGTGACGAGGACTCCGAAGAGCCTCCTGCTCACACATCCGGCTTCAGGAACCGTCATCTTACAGATCGATGTGACAGCACACGGAATCGTGGCCTTCACGAAAGGGGAGTTTCATACGATTAAGGGACACGTCATTCGGATCTCTCCCACCGAATGGAACATCGACAAGCTTCGTGCCAGCGGGACAATCCAAGATTTGAAAGGTAAGTCGGTCGTCATTGGGTGAAATCGGGCGATCATCCTATCCTGTGGCTGTCGGCACGATGACGATCTGCCGGTCACTCAAGTCCACGGTCGCCGTATCTCCATCGCGTAATTCGCCCTTGACCAATTGACGCGCCAGTGGCGTTTCAATTTCCTGCTGGATCAATCGCTTCAATGGCCTTGCTCCATAGACCGAATCGTAGCCTCGCTCACCCAGGTGCCGCAAGGCAGCGGGCGTCACGGATAGAGAGATCCGTCGCTCTGTCAACCGTGCCCGCAATCGCTCGAGTTGAATCTCCACGATCTTCGTGAGCTGTTCCAGTTCCAGCGGATGGAACACTACCGTCTCGTCGACGCGGTTCAAGAATTCCGGCCGGAAGTGCTCCCGTAATTCTGTCATCACAAGGGAACAGACCTCGTCGTAGGAGGCGTGCCGTTGCTGCGCCTCAAGAATCTGCGGGCTGCCGATGTTCGAGGTCATGATCAAGACCGTGTTCTTGAAATCCACAGTCCGGCCCTGTGAATCCGTCAATCGTCCGTCGTCCAAGACTTGGAGGAAGATGTTGAAGACGTCGTGATGAGCCTTTTCGATCTCGTCGAATAAAATTACGGAGAACGGACGTCGACGGACGGCCTCGGTCAATTGGCCGCCTTCTTCATACCCGATATAGCCTGGTGGGGCTCCGATGAGACGGGCAACCGTATGTTTTTCCATATACTCGGACATGTCGATTCGAATGAGATTGGCCTCATCATCGAAGAGGGTCGCGGCAAGCGCCCGAGCCAGTTCGGTCTTTCCCACACCGGTCGGACCGAGAAAAAGAAACGAGCCGATGGGCCGGTTCGGGTCTTTAATGCCGGAGCGTGCGCGGAGCACCGCATCGGAGACAGCCTGTACCGCCTCATTCTGGCCGACGACGCGTTGATGGAGTAGCTCATCCAGTTTCAATAACTTTTCCATTTCGCCTTCGACCAACCTGGAAACGGGAATCCCGGTCCAGCGGCTCACGATAGCCGCAATGTCGTCTTCATCGACCTCTTCTTTGAGCAACCGGCTTTCGCCCTGTTTCTTACCGAGCTGTTCTTGCTCCAACGCCAGTTCCCGCTCAAGCCGGGGCAACTCTCCGTATCGCAGTTCCGCCACACGATTCAAATCGTAGGCACGTTCCGCCCGCTCCATCGCCTGTTTGACTTCTTCCATCGCTTCTCGAGTCTTGCGCAGCCGAGACACCGAAGCTTTCTCCGAGTCCCATCGCGTCTTGAGCGCATGAAGCTCTCTTTGTTTCTCAACCAGTTCTTGCTCAAGTGTCGCTAGCCGTGCCTGACTGGCCTGATCCTGTTCTTTCCGCAAGGCCTCCCGCTCGATCTCCAGCTGCATCACCTTGCGGGAGACTTCATCGAGTTCCGCCGGCAAACTATCGATTTCTGTCCGCAGGCAGGCTGCCGATTCATCGACCAGATCGATGGCTTTGTCCGGAAGAAAGCGATCGGCGATATACCGGTTCGAAAGTTTCGCGGCAGC
>JBBRRN010000304.1:0-5028 GCA_038200685.1 Nitrospirales bacterium | reverse complement strand
TCGGAAAAATTGGCTGGAGGAGGATTGAATCCCCTAGCTGCCGAGCCCTTACCGTCAAAGTTTCCCCCATGGCAGGGAGAACAGAATGCCGCATAGAAACCTTTTCCCTGCTGGATCGTATCTGGTGTCTTGGGAACCGGATTCGACAAGCCCGCATATTCCCCTGGCGGAGCCGGATGAATAGTCCTGTTTTCTCCAGGAGGCGCATCGCTGACCGCCGTACTGTTATAGGTTTGCCAGCCGACCAGCAACGGAAAGAGAATCAAGACGAGGTAACGTAATGCTTGCAGCCCGCCGATACTCTCTCCCGTCAAGAAGCGTTGAATCGGCCCCCAAAACTCCTCTTTAGATTCCGCGCTCACGGTGGCAAGGATGAGAAAGCCCGCCGTCGTCAACAAGAGATACAGAAATACCAAACTCATCGGGAGCGGCGCCGAGCCAGGGATATTGGGCACGACAAACTTCAAGATCAAATAGGTGACGACATTCAACAAGATCAGCTTGATCAGCGGCCCCATACGTTCCTCCTCAGTGCGCTTGCGCCACGGCTATCGGACTGGACTGAGCTGCCTTTACCGGAGCGGCAGGCGTCTGTCCCGGCACGTCCAGTTCAGATGGATTGATAGAAATCGGTTCGCCGCTCATCTGCTGTAAGAATGCGATGACCGAGAGAATTTCGTTTCTGGATAGCCCAATCGGGTTCTTATTGATGGCGGGCATCTGGGCTGGATACTCTTTCGGCAGGCCTTCATGGCGATAGTCCTTATAGATATAGGCCTGCGGCTGCGTCAGACTTTCATAGAGAAACTCACGGCTCAACTTGGCCCCAATCCCCTTCAAGTCCGGACAGCGGGCCGATTCGCTGGGGCCGATCGTGTGGCACAACGCACATTGGCCCTTACTAAAGAAAATTTTCTGCCCAATCGCCGCTAGGTCTGTCGGCGTTTTGACCGTCGCAATATCGAACTTTTCCTCAATGGGTGGCAACGACCTCATTTGTGGCACCGCCAACGCCGTCAGCATGAAGAGACCGAGCACGATTGCGAGGAACCCGATGACCCGCGTGAACACGGACTTAATAAAGAGAAGGATGAGGATTCCTCACCCTACCACTGAGAGACAAATCAAATGCAGTCTGGCTACTTCGCTCATGCTTTCCCCTTCGGGTAGTTAGAAGTGCTGCGCTGAGTTCAACTCAAAATTCAGAACTTGCGCTCTCCCGGCTTATCGAGCGCACTCGATGCGCCTGCCATCGCCGGCATACCGTGGGGCAATTCCCCTTTACTCGGCGATGTCGTGGGTACCTTTGCCTTATCACCCATCGTGGCCACCCAAAAAATAAACGCGACAATCATACAGAAAAAGAACGTGCACAAGGCCATGATCCCTGACGCATACCCGAGTGCCGGTGAAAATGCATATTGCGACGTATCGCGAACTACGCCATAGACATGCCAATGAACGCGGGAGGACGACCGTGCGTATCCCATCAGCGTCATGAGGAGAATGACCATGACCGCGTTGAGGACCAGGGAGTAGCCGGCACGGGGAGGCATCTTGCCCCAGACCATTTCCGTCGTGGTCTTGGCGCTCTTGAGCAGCAAGGCCGTCAGAGGGGTAATGGTCAACATCACGCCGATCACGATCAGCACTTGCGATGTCGAGAAATAATTGATGCGAATGATCGCGGGAACGAAATACCCCCATACGCCAAGGATGATGACTGCAATGCCCGCAAGGACAAGGATGGCACCCATGATCGCTTTGGCGATCTTCGCCCAGCCGGCTGTATCCTGCTTGCCTGCCCGCCAATACATGATGAAGCTCATGAACGTCACAAGAATCATCAAGTTGGATACGGTCATTTTTGCCGACATGACACCGAGGACTCCCAGAAGCGGATGGTGGCTCCCTCCCATCTTTGCCGCTTCTTCCAAGCTCGCCACGAGCGAATGGGGAGTCATCCAGACAGCCAGGCACAGTAGGAGCACCACCAACATCGCTAACATCGGCCTCCGGTACTTCAACGCAGACCCGGGGATGCGATAGGTAATTCCGAGCCAGAAATAATAGTTCGACCCGAGAAAGAGCACTCCGATGAGCATGGCTTGTAGAATGAACAGCCACGACAGGAAGCCTCCCATCAACGTGATACCCATCTGCTGGTTGTACTGGTAAATTTCACGCATGAGCCAGTAGCCGGCAAAGGGGAGCGCCAACAGGCCGAATACCCCGATGAAGTTCCCGACATAGCCCATCCAGTCGTAGTGGTCACGCTCTTCTGGAGTTTTGGCAGACAGATAGCGAATCCCGGCGTAGGCGCCGCAGATATAACCGCCCAGCACCACGTTGGCGATGATCCGGTGAATGTTCACCGGCCACCAGGTCGGATTCCATGTCGCGGCCCAGGCCCGCGCCATATCCGTCCCCTCGGCGATCACGACGGGACTGGCCTGGAAGGTGGCCCAAGAGTTGGGCACAATCATGATGAAGAAGGCAAAGAAGTTCAGCATGAAGCCGAGGAAAATGTGGAAGGTCTTCTTCCCTCCGGTTTGCATCGAATCCCAGCCATACCAATAGAGGTACAGTGTCGCGGTCTCGATCAAAAAGAGGATGCAATAGAGAATAAAAGACGGAAAGAAAATATCGGTCAGATAGTTCATCAGTTTGGGATAAAACGAAATCAGCATGAACAACAGGATCGCGCCAAAGAGCGCGGTCGTGGCATAGGCGGAAGTCAGGAGCTTGGTGAATTCCTTAGCGAGCTTGTCATAGCGCTTTTCACCGCCCCTCCAGGCGACGACTTCGCAAACCCAAGCAAACATCGGCACACCCAGCACAAATCCCGCCAGCAGCAAATGGAGCTGCGCCACAACCCAGATGACGTTGCGGCTGCCGACGTAGGGAATGTCACGATACTCCGTCGGAGCTGCCGGAGCGACGTCTGCCCCAAACGCCAGAGCGGGGAGGCTGAAGAGACCTGCTGCTATCACAAGCCCCAAGAGCGCCCCCCCATGCTCGCTGCCGCTCCGGAGAAGCCGCTGAATCCATCCACACTGATGTTGCATTGCCCTCACCTCATCATCTCCCATGTTACTGGTTCATGGCGGCAGGGGGAACCGGCTCTGTTGCGTCCGACTCCTCCACGACTTCTACTTTGCCTGCCTTGCCTTTTTTCTTACTCTGTTCTTTTCCCAGTTTAGTTTTCGCCCGCTGTTCTACCAGCAACTCGACCTGCTCTGCAAGATGGGCGATCATTTTTTCGTTTTTATGCAGAGTCTCAAGAGGTTTGACCGGGGGTTCGAGCGTGACTTCCGGCTTCTTGCAACAATCGTGCGGGTGGGGGGTAAACACTGGGAGAGAAAACCAGAACAGAAACGAGAACACCACGGCCACGCCCGACAGTCCTGCCAGCATCCATGTCTGATCTATCGGCACTCGCATCAGATCCCAGCGGGTAATCAACCCTTGATAATTCTCTGGCGCATGACCTGCCGACTCTATCGAGCCCCGGATCACCCGTCCCACGATCGAGACACCAATCACGAACAACAACAACAAAGTCCCCGTAGCCACAGTGCTCCAGAGGGTCAGCTTAATACTGATCCCTTCCGCCACAGGAACTCCTTTCAAGTAATCCGCTTCAAGTATCGACTGGGCAGCAGAGATCGAGGTTGCAGTAATCGCACTCTGAGCCACCCAGAGAATCGGGATGTAGATGGCGCCGACCAATGCACACTTCCACCAGAGACTCAGTCCTAACCTGTCTGGAGGTTCG
Source organism: Nitrospirales bacterium (assembly GCA_038200685.1). GTDB lineage: Bacteria > Nitrospirota > Nitrospiria > Nitrospirales > Nitrospiraceae > Palsa-1315. Next base: position 1,250 of record JBBRRN010000304.1, on the reverse strand, counting down.
CGCCGCAACCGTTCGAGGGAAAATGTTCGCCCCACGATCCCAAGCGCCCAGATGTCGATGGGAATGGCCAGCAAGAATAGCAACGGAATGCCGATACCTTCACCGATGTGCGAACCCAATACCATGGTAATTGTCGGAAGCGCGAACACCGTGACCGGACTCGCCAGGAGCATCAAGAAGGCGAGCCCAATTCTGTCTTCAAACTGTATAATCCCAAACGACAGGAACAACACGGCGAACGCGAGCTTGAACGGCAAGCCGGTCCAGAAGGCGGGCCAGAGAATACCGAATCCGAGCTTTGTGGGAGAGATGTGATCGTTCATGCCAGCACCCGGCACTCTGGGAAGCATTCACCCTTTCCGTTCGTGAAAGATGATCCGTCACACGTGAGACATCCGGTTGAATGTGGAAGCGAACGACGCTTCACGAGACACGCTTCACGGATTTTGAGCACGGCGCCTGGTGAAAGGCGCGTCTTGGCGCGCAGGGACCGGGCGGGTGAGAAGAGCGACTGTTTCAGCATTCCTGCTAGTCCAAAAAATCTCGATTGATAATGGCCGACACCGTGAACAGCAAGATCGACGCCGTAAGAACGACCCATCCGATCAGGGCAAGAGGCCGCTTGAAAATGTTCCGCTCTGGGTCACGGTCGAAAAAGGGCAACAAGACCAGCATGATCCCGAGAGCGCTGGGCAACCCTATCGAACCGAGGAACTGTCCAAACTCACCGGAAAACATCTTCAGCCGCAGGTGTTGAAACATGAACAAAAAGTACCATTCCGGTTCCGGGTGGTAATCACCTGGGTCAGGTGTCGCCTCATCCAACAAGACCACTGGCTCCCAGAAGGCCATCGCGCTGATGCAGGCAAAGACCACCGCCATCCCGACGACGTCCTTCCAAATCTGCCGTGGAAAGAAATAGTCGGTCTTCGCCTTCAGCTCCACCGGCGTGCCTCGGAATGGACCAGCCGGTCCCGTGCATCGAAAGAGAAAGAGATGCAACCCTGCCAACCCGATCAGGGCTGCCGGAAGCACCATAACGTGAATGACAAAGAACCGGCTTAACGTCATCTGTCCAGGGGTCGGACCTCCCTTGAGAAAGCGCGCCATGAAGTCGCCAATCACCGGCACCTTATCCATAATCTCGACGCCGACGGTCGTGGCCCAAAAGGCTCGCTGATCCCATGGGAGCAAATAGCCTGTGAAGCCGAATCCCATGACGAGGGCGAAGAGCGCCAGCCCGACCAGCC
>JBBRRN010000303.1:0-5044 GCA_038200685.1 Nitrospirales bacterium | reverse complement strand
TTGTGACTTCATGGTGAAAGAGCACTTCCGAGGCCTTCACCCTTGTCCCGAGCTCCTTAGGAGAACGATCTGCCACCAACTGTTTGAAGCTCGCATACTTTTTCTTGCCGTCCTCGCCGAGGATCTCGGCGATAAACTTCGACGAGTTAAACAGCGCAATCGCATCATTGATGTCACTCGGAAGGTATTGCACACGGTCAGGTGTCGCCCCGTCCTTTTCCAGGCGCTCCCCTTCAAAGCCGGTCTTGAGCATGGTGTACAGCACGAGGTAGGGGTTGGCATCGGGAGCGACTGAACGCAGCTCGATACGAGCCGTCCTTTCGTTGGCCATCGGAATGCGGATCATCGACCCCCGATCGATCGCCGAGACCTTGACCTGGTTCGGCGCTTCAAAATGCGGATCTAGGCGGCGATAGGCATTCACCGACGAATTCAGCACGAGACAAATCTCGGGTGCATGATTGAGGAGTTTGAGAATGAAATCCCACGCCACATCGGAAAGACCATCTTTCCCTTTCGCCTCGTAGAAAATATTCTTCCCGTTCTTGCTCAAGGAGAAATTGGTGTGCATACCGGAGCCATTGATCCCCACGAATGGCTTCGGAAGGAACGTCGCCGTGTGCCCCATGGATCGAGCCGCTTGGCGACAGATCAGTTTGTACAGCTGCACATGGTCTGCCGCACGAACCACATCCGCATAGGAAAAGTTCATTTCGAACTGCGAAGGCGCGACCTCTGGGTGATCCTTTTCGTTCTTGAAGCCCAGTGCACGCTGTGCCTCCGCAGACTTATCAATGAACTGGCGAAGTGTGTCCATCGGGAGGGAGTGATAGTACCCGCCCGATGAAATGAGCTTAAACCCGTCCTCGCCGTAGCGTTGCTCGGCGTTCTGCCCGTCCACGAGGAAGCCTTCTATTTCACAGGCCGCATACGCGGTCACACCCTGCTTTTTCTTGAGATTCTCCGTATACGATTTCAGCACGCCACGGAAGTCGCTTCGATATGGCGAACGATCAGCGTTTAACACAGAGGCAAAGAAGATCACCTTCCCTGCCCCAATCACGTCGGCTGGAAAGTAGCGGATAGACGCCCAGTCAACTCCAAGACGCAGATCCGACTCATGTTGCGGCGTGAACCCGCGGATGGACGACCCGTCAAAGGTCAGATTCCCCAACGACTCCAGAAGGAACTTCTTGTCGTAATCGAGCATGTGCAGGCGGCCTTCAATATCCGAGAAACACAACGTGACGGCCTTGATATGCTTCTCCTTTTTCAGCCACGCCGTATATTCCTGCTCCAGCTCCTTTGCGCCGGCCTTCTCGGCACGCTGCCCCGCCTTGAGGTTCATCTCTTCAAGCTCGTCATACGGGATCTCGAGGAAGGACTTGAGCTCAGCGGATTTCATCTTCGCCATGGTTCCTCTTTCATGCGCTCTTGGCGCGAACGTATCGTTCCGGATATACAAGACACATCCAATTGCGCCTGCTTCGTAGATTCACGGTCCCCCCTGATCCGGGAGAGTTTCCCCAAGGAGCAGCTACCGGGTGGAACTCAGTCTGTCATGTCCTTTCTGGGCATACAAGGGTTGCGATCACGCGCAGTGAGCACACCCGAAAACCGATGCAGCCGTTCGGCTGGAAGACCTAGCAAGCTACGGGGTACTCGGTGAGGGAGAATAGCGCGGGCTGGTAGTGACGCAAGGCGGGAGTCTGTATAATCCGGCATCAACATCACGATGGACAGACCGCACGACTCAACCTTGTGAACACACTGACTTCTCGCCCCTCACGAATCCGCTGGCTCATTCTCGCCTTGCTGTTTCTCATCAGCGTCGTCACCTATATCGACCGCGTCAATATCTCCGTGGCCGCGCGTCAGATGATGCCGGCCTATGGGATGACCGACCAACAGATGGGCTGGATCTTTTCGGCCTTCGTCGTCGGCTACGCACTGTTTCAGATTCCCGGTGGATGGTTGGCCGATCGCTGGGGAGTCCGCGTAGTGCTCACCCTCGCGCTCCTCTGGTGGTCGATCTGTACCGCCTTTACCGCCATGGTGGCTGCCACGTCGCTCGCGAGCCTCTTTGGAGTTGTTGGTGCCCTAATGCTCGTGCGGTTTTCGCTCGGTGTGGGAGAAGCCGTGGCGCTGCCTGCCTTCAATCGCGCCGTCACTAACTGGTTACCGGCTGATAGGCGCGGCCTCGGGATCGGGATTGCGATCGGAGGCATCGGACTAGGTTCCGCCATGACTCCACCCATTGCCGCATGGGTGATGGTGAACTGGGGCTGGCCAACCGTGTTTTTTCTCGCGAGCTTGCTCGGAATCGGAATGGCACTTCTCTGGTGGCTCCTCTCGCGCAACCACCCGCACGAACACCCCTGGGTAAATGCCAGTGAACAGGCCCTACTCACGCGTGAGCCGACTGCCACTACAGCCGTGCCCTGGCGGACATTCAGTCGAACCCCTACCATCTGGTGGCTGGTGATCAGCTACAGTTGTCTCGGCTATGTCGCCTACGTCTATCTGTCCTGGTTCTATTTGTATCTCGTGAATGTTCGAGGATTCGATGTGCTCCGAGGCGGATTCTATGCCTCTGCTCCCTTTCTGGCCATGTTGGTGTTTTGTCCCCTGGGAGGCTGGGTGACCGATCGACTCGCGGCCCGCTACGGTCTCAGTACCGGGCGAGCAGTAGCGGGCATGACCGGCATGGTGCTGGCTGGATCAGCGATTGCGTTGGGTGGCATCGTCGATTCTCCCTTTCTGGCAATCACCAGCCTGTCATTCGGCGCGGGCTGGCTCTACTTTGCGGTCGGTGCCTACTGGGCCTCGACGACCGATCTGTCCAAAGCCCATGCAGGCACGTTGTCAGGGCTCATGAACACCGGCGCCAATATCGGCGGGGCCATCTCACCGACCCTGACGCCATGGCTGGCCAATCAGTGGGGCTGGCCCGTCTCGTTAGGCGTGGCCGCAGCCATAGCCATCCTAGGCGGAGTCTTGTGGCTCAAAATCGATCCAGGCAAGGGGCTGCAGCGTGAAACGTGAACGATTAGACGTAAAACGTATAAAGCAGGGATTTCTCCGAGCCCTTGTGCCCTCTTGAAACATCTCTCTTTTCACGTTTCACCTTTCACGCCTCTTGCCTCCCAGGCTGCCTCCTTGCTAGGTTGACGGAATGACCATGCAATTTCAAAAAATCGATCCACGCGTCACGATTACGACGCCGCTCGGAGAGATTAAGATCCGGTTCTACCCGGACGACGCACCGCGTCACGTCGAGAACTTCATCAAGCTCGTCAAGATGGGGTTCTATGATGGAACCACCTTCCATCGCGTCGTTCCCGGATTCATCATTCAAGGCGGCGATCCTCTGAGCAAGACCGCAGATCGTTCACTGCACGGGTCTGGCAGTCCCGGCTACTGGCTCAATCCAGAAACCAGCGATAGGCCGCACAAACGAGGCGCGATCGGCATGGCGAAAGTCCCGCGCGAAAGCAACAGCACGCGAGACCCCAACGATAACGGCTCGCAGTTCTATATCTGTGTCGATGACAGCAGCGGGCTGGACCGAACCTACACCGTCTTCGGCGAAGTCTTTCGAGGCATGGACGTAGTAGACAAGATCGTCGCCGCCCCCCGAGACGAATTCGACAATCCCCTGAAGCCGATTACGATCACGATGACGGTCAAGGAATAGCGGAGTGGAACGACACCCGTGCTACTCCCCTGCTCCCGGAGCGCGCGCCCTGAGAAGAGCCTCGCTTGGCAACCGCAAAGAGGGAGGACAAGTGTCATTCCACGAGAACAGGCTACCATTAGAAAAGAAAGTAGAGCCTTAGGCCGAGGTGCGCAAAGGCTCTAGCCGATCGATCTCAGTCGCTTTCGAACTGCGCATAGCATGCCAAAGATCCCAATCCAACTGTAACCCAAGCCAAAAGTCTGCCGACATCCCAAGAACCCGTGCTAACCGAAGAGCGGTGTCCGACGTGATCGTCCGTTTACCTCGAATGATCTCATTGAGTCGTGGGAACGAGATACCCAGACGAGACGCCAACTCCGACTGAGTAATGGCAAGAGGCTTGACGAACTCCTCCAACAACATCTCCCCTGGGCGGGTGGGCGGTCGATGCCGAGGCAACCGACGACCGACAAGCTCTTTTGAGTGACCCTGCCGCTTCGCCATAGTCCGACTTTTAATGATAGTCCGTGATTTCAACTTCGTAGGCATCGCCAGCCTCCCATCTGAAACAAATCCGATATTGATCGTTGATCCGGATACTGTGTTGCCCGCTCCGGTCTCCGCGCAACCGTTCGAGGTGATTCCCTCGTGGAACAGCGAGCTCGCTAAGGTCTCTAACTCGATTGATCTGATCGAGCTTCCTCCGGCCAACCTGCCATAGGATGCGCGGACAGGCTCTTCGGGCAATCGACGTATCGACCCCATCAAAGATATTCTCGGTGCCTTGCCCACGAAACGAACGTATCACGGGCATGATTATAACGATACCCGTGATAATCATCAATCTCTGCCCTGGCCGCATCGCAGGCACAATACTGCAGCGATCCGCCGAGTAAAATCCAGACCGTTCCCAGCACGGGTCGGGCAGTCCTGGCTACTGGCTTAATCTGGGAACCAGCGATCGGCCACATAAGCGAGGCGCGATCAGCATGGCGAAAGTCCCGCGCGAGAGCAACAGCACGCGTGACCCCAACGATAACGGCTCGCAGTTCTATATCTGTGTCGATGACAGCAGCGGGTTGGACCGAACCTACACCGTCTTCGGCGAAGTCTTCCGAGGCATGGAAGTAGTAGACAAGATCGTCGCCGCCCCCCGCGACGAATTCGATAATCCCTTAAAATCGATCCCGATAACTATGACGGTGAAGGAGTGAAGAGCTAGTAGCTGATACCGTATGGTGCGAGATTGGAAAGACCGACGTTAGGGCCACAGATCAAGAGTAATGCGAACCGCTTCCTCGACCGCTGCCAGCCCATCCTGACTGAGAGTCTCATTCAATGTGTTTCCAGTCCTCAGCCAAGCCT
>JBBRRN010000302.1:0-5045 GCA_038200685.1 Nitrospirales bacterium | reverse complement strand
GGCGTCATCGTCGCCGCGGGTCTGCTGCTCAACTACATTGGGATGACGTTGAGTCGCCATTTGGAGAGCATTCTGTTTCTCGATATGACAGGAACGGCGCTGGTTGCGTTTCTCTTGGGCCCCTGGTGGGGAGCCATTGTGGCCCTCCTCTCGAATTCTGTTGTGAACTGGTTGTTGTACCCAGAAACCGGCGGGGATGTGGTCATTTTCCCCTGGTCACTGGTCAACATTGCCGGCGCATTCTATTGGGGCTGGATGGCTAGGCAGCTGGGCTTTCAGACCTATCTCCGCACAGGGCGTAATTCCGCCCTGTCACATGGTTGGTTCCTGTATATCTTTGGGGTCGGCGGCGCGGTCGTCATGAGCTTGCCGGGAACGTTCATCCAAGCGGCATTGCATGAGCAAACGATTTTTGCCTTGAACCCTGACGTGGCCGAGTCAGTGAGCCAGCGTGTACTCAAGTGGGAACAGACGGCGCATCTCTATCTCGACTCCCTCTCTGGCTTAACGTGGGGTGACAGTCTGAGCTGGTGGATCGTGAACTGGTTCCAGAATTGGATCCGCTATGTTCCGGATAAAACCATGAGTGCAGCCATCGCGCTTGTGGTTCTCAAGTATGGGTATCCGCTCTTTGAGCGTGAACTGATTCATGGAGGTCCGGAGGGTGAGCGTCCGAGCGATGAGCGCATTCTGCCGCTGGTGTTGGGGTTGCTCTATGCCCCTTCCTTCGCTGCCCTGCTCAGCAGTGAAACGTACGGAGGTCCGACCTATTGGCCTTTGTGGGCGGCGCCTTGGCTGTTGATTCTGGGTGGCTATGGCTATTTGCGCTATTGGGGGACCGGTGAGGCCGCCCTACAGACAGCCAAACTTCAACGAGCCGATCGGTATGCCCGCGCGCTGAAACAGATCGGGCGGGAAGCCTCCCATGAATTCTGTAAACGACTGACCTTCATGACGCTGATCGCAAGTCTACTCTTTGCCCTCTGTCTTCCCATCCTCTTATCGGATTTTTACCGCGCGACCTTCAAGTTCTTCTGCGTCGTCTATGGATTTCTGCTGGTGGTCCACCTGGTGCGTATTTCTATCGCGCAAAACATCTCCGTCTCCAGGGCGAATGAATGAACGTGAAACGTAAGGCATGACAGAGAAAACCCATTTAATCTTTTGACGCCGTACCTCTCACCTTTCACGCCTTGTGCAACTGGACGTACTGTGCGATAGCCGACCGGGTGACCAGCCCGACGATCTCTCCGTTCTCCATCACCACGAGACAATCGAGGCCGGACTGGGCCATGCGGTCCATTGCCTGCATGATGGACCAGTCTGGTGGGATACAGAGCGCCGGCGACGTCGGGCGCATCATCTCGCGAACGCGGCGCCATGGCCAGAGCGCTGTAGGAAGCGCCTGCACATCTCGCACGGTGACCACCCCAAGAACCTGTCCCTCTTCGCACACAGGGAATTCGCCATAGCCCTGCGCGACAAAGTATTGATCGACCGCGTCCTGTACGCTCATATCTGGAAGTAAGGCCACAGAGCGGTGGACCATGACCTGGCGAACGGTCACTGATGCTAATAACATCCGTGGGGCCGCCTGCCGCTTGTGATTCAAGGCTGCTGCAAAGAGGAATGCGCCGATACACATGAGCCAGACCCCGTTCGTCGTGATCGACTGACTCAGGAACCCGGACCAGGCTCCCACTATCAGGACCACACCGATCAACCCGAGCGCGACACCGATTCCTATTCCTGCGAATGCTGCCTGACTGGTGGCTCGATGAAAATCCTTGTTTAGAGCCCACAGTCCAGCCCGTAAGACGCGCCCTCCGTCTAACGGAAACCCCGGGATCAGATTAAACAGTCCAAGCTGCATATTCACCATACCCAGCAGGCTTCCGAGGACGACGAGCCCTTTCATCCCTGGCTGTGAAAATAATGATTCCATGGCCATGGCTCCGCCGAGACACCCAGCTCCCAGGACCAAGCTGACGAGCGGTCCTGCCATCGCGATCAAAAACTCGGCCCGCGGACTGGGGGGCTCCTTCCCCATGTGCGCCATCCCTCCGAAAATGAACAAGGTAATCTGTCTGATAGGGATCTGATAGCGCAGCGCCACATACGAATGCCCCAGTTCATGCAGAAGGACAGAGAGGAACAGCAAGAGGGCGGCAATGCCACCCATTCCCCAATAGCGCGGAGCCGATAGACCAGGCAACGTATCGGGTAAATAATCTGTCGCTAGTGACCAGGTTACAAAGAAGAATACGGCAAACCATGAGGCATGCAGGTGAATCGGGATGCCAAGCGCACGGCCGATTTTCCAATTGGGCAATACCATGTCTTTACCGTAACAGTGCGTGAATTCGAGGTCAATTCGGCTTCACCACGAGGATCGGGTATACTAGCCGCCATGCGATTTGGATATTTTCCATGGAGACTCTGCTTGACCTTCACGCTGGTGCTGGTGTCAGCGATACCGACCGTTACGCAGGCCCAGGTGATTACGTCGGGCCCGCCTTCCTGTCCCGGTGTGGCGCTCACATTCGATCTTTGCCCGGTGAGGAACGGAGCAGGCTACGATCAGACCCTGATCGACTATTTGATTGAGCGGAAAATCCCCGCCACCTTCTTCATGTCCGGGAAATGGATGACGAAGCATGATCGGCAAGTCAAGGCTCTCCTCCAGGTCCCATTCTTTGAAATCGGCACCCATGGGGACGTCCACGCGCATATGCCGTTCCATTCGGCGGAGGAGCAGGAGCAAGAAATGGTCGGACCGGTTCGCTTGCTCAAAACCAAGTATGAACATGATGCGACGCTGTTTCGTCCTCCCTACGGAGAGTTCAACGACGACACGGTCACTGTGGCCCGCGCACTCGGCCTCCAGTTCGTTCTGTGGAGTGTCGTGTCCGGCGATCCTGACCCCACGCTCACGGCGATCCAAATCGAGGGTCGGCTGAAGCGGTTTGTCCGGAAGGGAAGTATCATCGTCATGCATGCGAACGGGAAGGGTCAACATACGCATGAGGTGGTGCAAGATCTCCATCAACATCTCTTGCCGGAGCGCAACCTCACCCCCATGACCGTGAGTGAGCTCTTGTCCTGTGGCCAGGCAGCCCCATGAATCACCCGATCGTGCGGCCCATGACGGCGAACGATCGAGCTGCCGTCGTGGAATTGCTGGCAGACGTCGATCCCTGGAAACGTCTGGGCTACCAAGCCAAAGATTGGGACAGCTATTTCACACCGCTTCCCCAGGGGCGTGACAGCTTTGTTGTGGAACAGGATGGTAGAGTGGCCGGCATTGCGGTCGTGCGTCAGAAGTTCTTACTCGGTGATTATTTGGAACTGCTTGGAGTGGCGGACTGGGCGAGAGGCAAGGGGCTAGGGGGACAGTTGCTCACTCATGTCGAAGAAGCTGTTTTTGCGAGGGTAAAGAACTTGTTCGCTTGCGTATCGGACTTCAACGACCAGGGCCGGAAATTTTACAAGAAGCAGGCCTACCAGGAGATTGGTCCCATGCCTGACTTTCTGATTACGGGCAGTGCAGAAATTCTGCTGCGCAAGGCCAGCGGTCCGGCGAGGGGAAAGTAAGAAGGAGCCTATGCAAGTCAAAAAGCTTCTCCACACCCGCATGCGGGTCAGCGACATAGAACAGACGATCCAGTTCTACACGGATGTGCTTGGGCTTGAGGTGCTGGAACGAAAGGTCTCGCCGCGTGGTTCGCACCTGGCCTTTCTCAAAGTGCCTAACAGCGAGGAACTGATCGAGCTGACCAGTTTTCCTCCGAGCGGGCCAGTGAGAGTTCAGGAAGACCTCGTCCATCTTGCCTTTCAGGTAGAGTGCCTCGACGACACCATTGCGTCGCTCAATGCGAAGGGTGTTAAGGTGACGGACGGGCCGACCACAACCTCTTCCGGAAGCCGCTTCATTTTCATCGATGCCCCGGACGGTTACGAAGTCGAACTCATCGAACGACCCCCTGACGTGAAGATTGTCTAGCCCAGCGCCCTCATTTCTTGAATGACTATTGACCAGTGACCGGTGTCCACTAATGTTTTCTGTGTTCATGTTTCGCGAGTGACGAAATACGAATAGGAGGTCGACAATGAAGAATGGGTTCTTCCGTGGGCATGGGTTGGGCAATGATTATGTGGTGATGGATCCCAAGAAGCTGACTTTCAAGCTGACGCCCTCGAACATCAACGCTATCTGTGATCGCAACTGGGGCCTCGGGAGCGATGGAATCCTTGCGCTGGTTTCGTCAAAGCACGCCGATTTCGGTCTGAGAATCTTCAACCCTGACGGCAGCGAAGCTGAAAAATCCGGCAACGGCCTGCGCATCTTTGCCCGCTATCTTCATGCAACCGGCAAGACGAAAAAGACGCATTTCACTGTCGAGACCAAAGGCGGGTTGGTCACGATTGCCCTGCATGTGGATCGCCATGGGGATGCGAGCACCGTTACCGTCGAGATGGGCCGGGCCGCGTTCCAGCCGGCGGCACTCCCCTGTACGCTTACGACCAGTGAACTGATCGAACAGCCCATCGACGTTGCCGGCCAGTTGCTGACCTTCACAGGGGTGAGCGTGGGGAATCCTCACTGTGTGGTTTTTAAGCCGGTCGGGCAGTCCTGGTCGCGCGAGGATCTCCTCAATTTGGGACCGATATTAGAAAACCATCCCTTGTTCCCGAAGCGAACGAACGTGCAACTCGCTGTGCCGACCGGCCCGAAGGAACTCTTTATCCTCATCTGGGAGCGCGGGGCAGGCGAAACTCAGGCGTCCGGATCCTCCTCCTGTGCCGCTGCGAGTGCGGCGGTCCGGCTCGGGCTGGTAAAGAGCCCAGTGACGGTGAAGATGCCGGGAGGGCAGCTCAATATCCAGGTCGCCCAAGACTTCAGTCTCACCATGAAGGGTCCGGTCGCAGAAGTCGCGCGTGGAAGCCTGAGCCCTTCGTTCGTCCGCTCCCTGCGCTGAACGAGCCATCGTGGAATCAGCCGTTGGCATTCAACCTCACGCCTCGAGCCGAGTTGCTCCGCAAGG
>JBBRRN010000301.1:0-5055 GCA_038200685.1 Nitrospirales bacterium | reverse complement strand
GGCGTGTGTAGGTATAGCCGGGCTTTCCAGGAAGTCCGTATGTAAAGGTGACGTCTCCGATCGCTCCATGCTCTTTGACGGTGGAGTTGACGTTGTGGCTACTCCCGGTCAGCGTGCCGCCCACCTGCAGCCGCATAAACGTCGCCGGATTATGGCTAGGGTATACCGGGTCGAACCGGTTGCCGAAGGCGAGGCGGTTAAAGGCTGTGGGCGGCGAGATGATCCCCGCAGCGAGTTCCCGCCAGAAACCTGGCTTGCCTTCGTCGTCACGCTCCAGCAGGAGATTGGCCATTCGGAAGAGTGGCTCGCCTAGGAAGGTCCCCCCAAAGGTGGTCGCGATCTGGTCGTTGATGGAGGGGGTCGTCTTCTCCCCTCCCAACTCCCAGAGTGTACTGCCGGCGGCAGTATAGACAAATGATTCCCAGAAATTCAGGCCGGCGGATCGTGCCAAGCCGAAATAGACCGTCCCGCTGTAGGGATGCAGAAACTGGTTCACCGAAAACTGGTCATCGTCAATCACCCACTTGCCATCACGAACATGCTGTCGAAAGGTACTACCGTTCACGCGGTACAAGGCCTGTGGTGCGGTAAAGTGCCGGTCGAACTGATTGAGCAGGAAGAGGTACCCGACGATCTCCACGGCCGGGATGACATAGCTCCTGCCGGGCCTTGTCTCCCAGGTCATGAACTGGTTCGGCTCATCGGGGGCCGGCGGGCCGATGGGAGCGGCCTGGGACGGTCCCGACGAGGGACGCGCGTCAGAGGAGGGACGCTCCTCCTGTGCGAAGCCCATAGCCGGGGTCACGAGGGCGACGGCAAGGACCCCGATAAGCGCCCAACGGCATCCGCGAGGATCCTGGGACCCGTTCACTCCCAGCACCTTCTCGAACCGGCTCTCTGGGACGCTGCCTGCCCCGACTACTGAATGCGACCGATCACTTAAATAGCGACGTGACTGTTTTATATGCATGCGAACCCCTCTCCCAATCGACAACGGATGGACCACCGATGCTGAGCAAGGCCGTGGCACGTGCGGATGCGATCAAACCACTCGGTTCGAGCGCCCGCAACTATATCGTAAGTCGAGGATTTCGTCATGTAGTGAGGTCTCTAGTTGCGCGTAGCGCTACTTTCTGGAAGGGGAGAGAACCCCCACGATGTTCACGCACGCCCGGTGTTACTGGCTGCCGTTCGCGGAAAGCCATCGGGCGCGACATCACGTTGGTCGCACGATGTGGATCACCGTGGGCATTGTCAACTTGTTTGCACTGGTGCAATCCCAGGGCGTAGGAGAGACGCTCTCTCCTCTTCTCTCGTTCAGGCGGCAATGGCTGGGACTGTGATCTCCTGCCAAAGCTGGAATCTGTTCCGCATCTCCTGCCGATATGCGGATGCGGCAAACCGGTGCCGACGCGGACGGAAATGTCGGGCGATGAGACCATAGGCGGAGAGGAAACGTTGGGCCTGTCCAGGGGACTTGAACCGTTGCAGGTGTCGCTCCCGCTGCCGGGTGGGTTGGTGGGAGTGCTCCGCTCGATTATTGAGAGACCGGTGCTGGCGATGTTCCACTCCCGGCAGGAGCTCGCGCTTGGCGGCCCCGTCACTCTTCAACTGATCGGTGACAATCACACGCGGGACGTAGGTCAACCCTTTGAGCCGCTTGCGGAAAATCTTCTTGGCCGCCCGCGTATTCCGCCGGCGCTGGACCAAGATATCCAGGATATTCCCGTCTTGATCACCCGCCCGCCAGAGATCGGGATGCTCGCCCTTGATCGTCAGAAACACCTCATCGAGGTGCCACGTGTCTCCAGGCCGCGGACGGCGGCGACGGAGTTGATTCGCATACTGTTGCCCAAACTTGCCGCACCACTTGCGGATCGCCTCATACGTCATGACCACCCCACGTTCCAACAGTCGCTCTTCGACATCACGGAAGCTTAGGCTGAACCGGAAGTACAGCCACACCGTGTGGCGGATAATTTCCACCGGAAACCGGTGATTCTTATAGGTGATGGTGGCGGGTGGTGTGTCCATACCGTAGCTTTGCCACACCGTGTGGCGACCTCGCAAGCTGACAATGCCCTCGCCAGGGTGTAGACGGCATCGACGGAGGGCGGTCCGGCCTCCGCAATAGGGGTAACTGATTGTTTTCTTCCAACCTTTCGAGCAACCTGATGGTCTCAGGACTTTAAAGACTCTATGGGCTTCCACCACAGTGGTTTACCAGTTTTCAGGACCCCAAATTCTGTCTTGCAGAGTTGGCATTGATACACTGTGTCTTCATCGTCCCCAAGACGGTGCACCCCTATATCCTCAACCAGAGGGTTGCTACACTTCGGACACGTCACTGCAGTCATACCACGTACCCCTTTCGGACAGGAACTAGACGCCCATCAGCTTCACGGCGTTGACGTTGTATCTCGCGTGGCATTCCCTCGCGATGAGGGAGATGTTAGCCTGAATCCGGCGTGAACACGAATGGTCTCAGAGTTTGAGCCGTTGGAGCTACAGCAGGGCAAACCTCAAGGCCGCGTCTCGCTGACCGCTTGCAGGCAAGGCCAAACTGGGACGATTGCCGGTTCGGCGGAACTGGGCGCGCATCAATAGGATCTTGTAACGCAGCGTTTGCGGCATGGCGGTTGATGCAGCCATACCGGCGGCACGATGGAACAGAAGAAGCGAGTGCGTTGGACGACCGCGTCTCAACCGCAGACTAGTCCCTCACCATGCAGCAAGCCGACCTGCGCCGGTACGCGCAGGCTCGTGGACTCACACGTTACAAGGACTACCGTGACAAGGGGGTGAGCGGAACGAAGGCCACACGCCTCGCCTTGGATCGGCGGATGGCCGACGCCCGCCAGCGCCGGTTCGCTGTGGGGGGGGCTGGTGTTTCGATCGGGTCGCACGAAGCACCACTTGGTCACGGCCTGAGAGGAGTTCCAGCACCTACCCTTGACACCTCCCCACGCACGGCCTAGCCTTGCCTCGGCCATAGCCCTTCGACCCTAAGCCGGTGACCTCATCAGCCCGTCACCCGTACCCTCCCTTTACTCACCTGCGGCCCCTCTGTGATCAACGAGTCCCTCTTGACTGGTACCCCTCCAACGCATGAGTGTGTTCTCGCGTGAGAAAGGCGTATTCTGCGAATCATATCGGAGTGGAAACCTGGCCTGGCACATGTCAATGTAACTTTTCGGTTAAAAGGAGAGACGTCACATGGCTAAAGCAATGACGAAATCGCAAATTGCCGATCATCTGGCCCAGAAGACCGGGTTGACCAAGAAAGCGTCCCTCCAACTCATGGACGACTTTGCCGCCTTAGCCTACAAGGAAGCGAAGAATGTGTTCGTGATACCTGGGATCGGGAAGCTCGTATTGGCGAACCGCAAGGCCCGCATGGGACGGAACCCACAGACCGGGGAGGCCATCAAGATCCCGGCCAAGCGTGTGGTGAAGTTCCGCGTAGCCAAAGCCGCCAAGGACGCGATCCTCGGAAAGAAATGATCGCCTCGACCTGCAGGCTAGGAATCACACTCCTTCCTGGCCTGTCATCGCATATGCATGGGCTGACTGCACGCCACCGCCACGTCCAGACTCTCCACCCGCCGCTCGCTCTGACGTTCGCCCGCGACCACATGTCCAGCACAGCACCCTCCCGATGCGGTTGCGGATGAATGGCCACGAGGAATATCTCTCTCACCACTATTAGGATTAGGAGGTTGTCCTCATTTCACCTACGTAGACACTTGTCACATACTGTATGCGGGAGCACATCGTAGTATTGCTTCGGAGGACTGTCTGTTGCCGATGGACATTGTTGATGAATTGGCGCTTGAATTGGCCATCATTGAGGAATTGGTCCGGGTCGACACGTGTACGTTCGATGACCTCGCCTCCCAGTTGCCCGGTTATTCCTGGGCTCAAGTTTTTTCCACCCTGGACCGGCTCACGCGAGCAGGCACCGTTATCCTCCAGCGTGCGGACTCGTTAGGCTACATTCTCTCGCTCGCACCATATTGATCCGCCGAGTCGTCCCCCACACCTACGTGGGAGAGGAGGAAACAGGCACGGTTAGGAGAGCATGCCAAACCGGGGGAGGGTGAGCCGCCTTTCGATGTGTTCAGCACCGACCGGGCGAAAGACCTGTCCGGGCTTGACGTGTTCTGGGATCATCGGTCCATGGATACGCGTGCCTTGAGGCCACGCAGGGATGAGCATGTCAGAGCCCTCCACGCCGCCGATCGTGTATCAATGAAAGATGTGGCCGCTCGGAATCAGCCCCATGATCTGGCGGCGACTGCTGGTTGGTAGCGACAGCACGATAGCCGATCTTCATTGCGCGATTCAGATCGTGATCGGCTGGCGTGATCTCCATCTGAATCGGTTTCATATTCATGGCACTATCGTCTGAAGGTCGCGCGGGTGAGTATTCCTCCTCTACGCGACCGCGAGGAGGATGTGATCGAGTTGTTCAGTCATCTCATGAAAAGGTTTTTGCCTTCTCACGGACGTCCCTTGCGACTCGCCACTGATGCCTCCGCGTACCTGCTAAAATACAATTGGCCTGGAAATGTTCGAGAGGTTCGCAATCTAGTCGAACGTATTCTCAGAGACCCACCTGAAGGTCACATCACAGCCGAAACTCTGAGAGTGTCACTCGGTGAAGACAGGGGAAGCATCCGCTGACACTGAAAGAAGAAAAGACCAAGATCCTTGAGGCGCTGTTTGAAACACGCGGGAACAAGCGCATGGCCGCAGCAAAGCTGAACCGGTCGATACCAGACGGACCCTTCCCGAATGTGGCTGAGGGACTCACGAAGCGAACGAGTTACATGTCCAATTGTAGGTCTTTCAAGTTGATAGCGAATCAATTCAATCTCACATGGCGTCTTACCCACGATCAGAAAAATTGGAAAGGTTTTTCGCGTCCTAGCTAGAACTCCGGTGTTAGCCGCTCGACTCGACCCGTCATCGCCGCAGGGCCCTTCCCGCCGCTCCCATCTGTTACAATAATCAATGCTTCGACCAGGGAGGGCGACATGATCTGTCCGCGCT
>JBBRRN010000300.1:0-5056 GCA_038200685.1 Nitrospirales bacterium | reverse complement strand
TTTGAGATTGGCATCTGAACCCAGCGACCAAAGTTCTGCGTAGAGTGGCCCAGACCAGCTAGGCGCTTCGCCAGCACGCACAGGCGGCGTCCTTGTAACCTTGGATCAGTATTGAATACGCCAGGAACCTCCATATGAAGAAAAAAGCCATCGTCTTAGTGAAAGCAGCGACAGCCCCGAAAGGATATAGGCGCGTCCGAGAGGAGATCGTATCCCTGCTCGACGCCGCGCGCTCAGCCTCGGTGCGTAGCGTGAATGCCGTAATGACCACCGCCTATTGGCATATCGTCCGACGCATCGTTGACTTCGAGCAAGGGGGTAAGAGACGAGCTGGCTATGGCGATGAGTTGATACAGCGTTTGGCAGCCGATCTTGAGCCACGCTTTGGACGGGGCTTCGGTTGGCGCAATTTGACTCAGATGCGCGCCTTCTTCCTCGCCTGGCCCTCCGGTGACATTTTGCAGACACCGTCTGCAAAATTGGCTGATTCCGGCGCGGCCCAGGTTGCTTTCCCTTTACCCTGGTCGGCCTATGTTCGGCTTCTCTCAATTAGGAATCTAGACGCGCGGAAGTTTTACGAGGCTGAAGCACTCCGAGGTGGCTGGTCTGTCCGTCAACTTGACCGACAAGTGGGCAGTCAGTTCTATGAGCGCATAGCGCTTTCTAGAAACAAGGCCGCGATGCTGAAGAAGGCCGAAACTCCAGAAGCTGTAGACATCATCACCCCGGAAGAGGCGATTAAAGATCCCTTCGTCCTCGAATTTCTCAATCTCAAGGATGAATACTCGGAGTCGGATTTGGAAGAGGCTCTCATCCGACATCTGACCGACTTCTTGTTGGAATTGGGAGATGATTTTGCCTTTCTTGGCCGCCAACGGCGACTGCGGCTCGACGATTCGTGGTTCCGCGTCGATCTACTTTTCTTCCATCGTAGATTGCGGTGCCTTGTAATCGTTGATCTCAAGGTCGGCAAGTTTAGCTATGCAGATGCAGGACAGATGCACCTTTACCTCAACTTCGCGCGGGAGCACTGGATGAAACCCGGCGAGAATCCTCCGGTCGGTTTGATTCTGTGCGCAGAAAAGGGCACAGCCGAAGCTCACTACGCTCTCGACAATCTGCCGAATAAAATACTCGCTGCAGAGTACAAGACGATTCTCCCCAACGAGCAAATCCTCGCCAACGCGCTCAAACGCTCTCGCCTCTTCCTTGCAAACTCCGTTTCTCAGAAGCGACGCTCCAACAAAGTCCCGCAGAATAAGTAGGTACCGGAAGCTGTTTGGCGCAGCTTGAAGGCTATACCACGCAAGTCAATCGAACTGCGACAATCACAAAGCACCCACTAGCTTTCTGTCTCGCTTAGAGCTTATCCGTAAATAACTATGGTCTGGGCTCGTGCAGATCAAGGTGGCAGCAAGTGAGAGTAGTGCGCGAAAATGTGGCGACAATCTCTTTGCCGTACGCAGCACGTTAGCTACCAAGCACTTCCTCAGTAACCCGTTTCCGATCTTCCAGTAAAGAACGGTTAAACCCACATTGACGACGACCGTCGTCTCACGCCGAGATTCGACGATAAGAGCGCGAATGTCCTTCAAGATTTTCGTCGAATGGATGAAATCGTCTTTTTTCATCAAAGCTCCCTTCGTCCAACTTCCAGGCAATATCCATCACAGCCAAAGACCGTCAATGATCCTTCCCAGAAGCATGTTGTAGGGAGGCATTGCCTCCCTGTCTCCGGCCCTCAGGTCCTCCTCCACCCTCCAAAGCGGGCCTTTCCCTCCCGCAACGCCCACCCTCATAAGCAAGACCGAGACCAAACGCATCTTCCGCGCTTCGCGCCGGCAAGGAAACCAAGCCCTCCTGCGGCCTGAGTGTACCGGGACATGCGTTACGTTTTGGACCGGGGACATCCGTTACAAGTGCCTTGCGAAGGGTAGGCCACCGATTTGCGGCTTTTGTACTTGTCTTGGTATTAGTTTTTTGAAAACCTCGGCTCACCGCCGTGGCCGTGGGAATGTGGTAATCCTGAAGGGATTTCCAAAGAGTGTGGGAAGGGTGGGAAGCCGCGCTTTATGGCTTTCCATGCTTTCCACACTCTGTCATTTCCATGGTCAGCTTGTGCTTCGATGCTTGCGGTAGGGCGCTTGCAGGTATGAACCTCAGTTCCGTCGCGTCGAACTCGCCCAGTTCGATCTCTCGGAAATAGACCTTGAAGATATCCTCGTCGATCTCTTCGAAGCCGAGGTCTTCAAAGGCGACGACCTGACTGATAAATGCGCGGCCCTTGTGCCAGCTGATGTCGCCGCTTCGGTTGACACGCCTGACCTCGAAGCCTTTTCGATAGTGGAACGGTAGAAGCGTTCGCGGAAGCATGACCGAGCTACGATGGTAGAGGCTCGCTGGCGTTTCGTTGTTGAGGCCCTCATGCGGCCGCTCATGGTTGAAGATATGCCGGAAGCGGTCGAACTTTTTCTGCTGCAGGCGAAGTGTCAGTGCCGGCGGATTCGTCGTGTCTTCCTTGAGAGTCCGGTGCATGCGTTCATGCCGCCCGTTCTGCTGCGGTCGGCCCGGCTGGATTCGTTCATGCACAATCCCCATCTTCGTCCAGCTCAGAGACAGCTTGGACAAGCCGAGCAGGCCAGTGCCAGCGAAGGGCGCGCCGTTGTCGGTGCGAATCCGTGCAGGCATCCCGTACTCGCGCATGGCAGCTTCGCAAACGGTCTTCACCTGATCAAGGTCCATCCGCGAGACAGTCTGGCAGCGGATGAGGTAGCGGCTGTGGGCATCGGTGATCGTCAAGGGATCGCACCGCGTGCCGTCGCCGGTACTGAAGTAGCCCTTGAAGTCCATGCACCACAACTGGTTCGGCGCAGTCACTTTAGAGAACGGCTCCGAGTACGGAACTGTTCTACGCTTCTTCTGCTTCGGGTTGGTGAGGCCCGCCCGTTTGAGAATATTGCCGAACGTGCTTGCCGCTGGCCAACTCACGCGCGGTTGGAGCTTCTCCAGGCGGGCCTTCAACTTCCTTGCTCCACAACTTGGATGCTTGCTCCGCAGCGCCAGGATCGCGTTTTCAATCGCCTCCGAAGTGGCGTGGGAGCACCCATGAAGCTTGCTGCTCAAATCCAGCAGCCCCTCAGGCCCGGCTTCCTTGTAACGGTTGATCCAACGGTATCCAGTAGGCCGGGACACACCGAACTCACGGCAAAGATCCGATAGCGTTAGTTCGTCCTTCTGGTAACTCGACAGAAACTGCAGGCGTTGATCCACGATCCGACTCTCTTTCCAGGGCATACCGCATCATCGTGCGTAAGACCAAAGCCGAGGAACCATCGGGGTTCCAGCGTGCTGTAACGCATGTCTTTGGTCTGTTTTGTAACACAAGTGCTAAGTACGCTCAGGGACTCCGTCCCTGGCGCGCGCAAGAGGCACCCTAATCTTCCGCGCTTCGCTTGTGCAGACCTTCGCTGCGCTCGCCCTCCACTCCGTTCCGGGTAGGGAACCCTCCTCTTGCACTTGCCGCCCCTGCTGGCGTGGGCCAGGGCCAAGGCGTGTTTGTGAGCAAACACAGCACAGCCATTCAAAAACGGAGGAACCACCCAATGAACACCACCAGCACCGTTACCCCGATCAGCGAAAACCCCAAACAACCGCAGCAACGGCAGACCGCAAAAGACATCATCGCCGCCAACGTCAAGCTGCTTATCGAACAGTTGGAGGCCGGACACTCGGAAGGTCTCACCGCTTATCTCACCGCAATGGGACGCTTCCATTCGTACTCTCTAGGAAATATTTTAGAGATCGCGAGGCAATCCCCAACGGCCACACGCGTAGCGGGGATGTACACGTGGAACCAGCTTGGACGCCGCGTGAAGAAGGGCGAGAAGGGCATCCGCATTCTCGCTCCCATGATCGGCATTCGCAAGAAGAAGGACAGCGAAGCCGCAAAGGACATCACCCGGCAGAACGAACCGGTATTGGTCGGATTCAGAGCGGCGTTCGTGTGGGACGTGGTGCAGACGACTGGGGCTGACCTTCCGCAACTTAAGGAACGCTTCTCTGGCAACGTCGGAGCCTTCCGGGAACGGCTCATCGACTTCATCCTCAGCCGACGCATCGAGCTTGAGTTCAAGGAATCTATCGCCCCTGCCTTTGGCATGTGCTACGGCAACAAGATCGCCATCCTTCCCGGCCAGAGTCCTGCCGAGGAGTTCGCGACATTGGTGCATGAGACGGCACATTCGATGTTGCGTTTCACCGAACGCCGAACGGCAACCACCAAGACGGTACGCGAGACTGAGGCAGAAGCAATCGCCTTCGTGGTGGCAACCACCATCGGCCTTGACGCAGGAAAATCCAGCGTCGAGTACATCCAGCTTTACCACGGCAACGCCGCCCTATTGGCCGAGAGCTTGGAAGTCATTCAGAAGACATCCGCCCTCATCCTCTCTGCCATCGAGACGGAACAGGTTGCAGCCAAGCCGACCGACACCACAGCAACACAGGCCATCGAGCCAGAGCTTGCGGAGGTGGCCTGATGCAGACCATCCTTCGCATCCTCAAACAGGCCGGAGGTTGGCACCACGGCCTGTACCTCAAAATCGAGAACCCGCCTTATATGGCGTTGGTGATCGAAGCGACCGACGAGTCAGGCCCATGCGGACTCCCCGCCATCTCTGTCTGTCACTACGGAGAACAGAACGGCGACCTCATGCGTGACCCCGAGATGTGTTTCGAGCTTGGATTCGCAGACGGGCCACACCTGAACGCTTTCTATTACCGAAACGACTACGTCGGCGTAGAGCAGTGGAGCCGCAACATCGTCCGCGACAACTACGTTTACTTCGTCAGCTTGCACCAGCAGCATGAGCGATTCGCCAAGGTGTGGGACAACAACCTGCGTTTGCAGGGCTTCGCCGAAGCCTTCGAGCAGCAGCAGACCCCACGCGCCTTAACCTTCCCGCCTTGGAGCGGATGAGATAGCGCGTCCGCTCCACAACACCAGCGCAGTGTAACCGCTCAAGGAGAGCAGCCATGCAGGATTCTTCAGCCTTCC
>JBBRRN010000299.1:0-5059 GCA_038200685.1 Nitrospirales bacterium | reverse complement strand
CTGAAAGATGGCCGCTGTGTGCGGTTGCGTCAGGGGGACATGGCGGCGGAGACGGTCTATTCCGACGACGTGCCGGCTGTCGCGAGGCAATGGCAGCAAGGCGGCGCGACGCTGATTCATGTGGTGGATCTCAATGGAGCCGTGGAGGGAGAGCCGCGCAATCTTTCCCAGATTGAAGCGATCGTTCGCACCGTCACGGTGATGGTGCAAGTTGGGGGAGGTCTCCGGTCGATCGAGACGGTGCGTCGCTATCTTGGGGCGGGTGTGTCAAGGGTGGTGCTCGGTACTGCGGCATTGACCGATCGGTCTTTTTTGGAGAAGGCCTGCCGGGAGTTTCCTCGTCAGATTCTCTTGGGGCTGGATGCTCGTGATGGGAAGGTGGCGGTCAAGGGTTGGACATCGGTATCGGAGACAAAGGCGACCGATCTGCTCAAGGAGTTGGCAGACTATTCCCTGGGCGCCGTGATTTATACCGACATTGCCCGCGATGGTATGTTGGGTGGGCCGAATCTGGCGGCGTTGCGGGAAGTGGTGGAGTTGTCGTCCTTTCCCGTGATCGCCTCCGGCGGGATCTCGCGCATCGAAGACTTGCGGGCTGTACAGGCGCTTGGCCCACGGGTTGAAGGCGCGATTGTGGGGAAGGCGTTGTACGACGGGAAGCTCGACTATCGGACAGCTTTGGCTGCTCTCGGTACTGAAAAGGGACAGGTGTGAGAAATTCTTTGCCGACATATTCGTTTCACTTTTTACGTTTTACGTTTCACGTGTTGTGATGTTGACCAAACGCATTATTCCCTGCCTCGACGTCAAGGATGGTCGCGTCGTCAAAGGCGTGAGTTTTGTGAACTTGCGCGATGCGGGAGATCCAGTCGAAGTGGCAACCGTGTACGATCGTGAAGGGGCCGATGAACTCTGTTTCCTGGATATCACCGCCTCGCATGAGAACCGCAAGACCATCATCGACGTGGTCGAGCAGACGGCGGCGCGGGTGTTCATGCCGCTGACTGTGGGCGGCGGGGTGAGAACAATTGAAGACATTCGGGCGCTGTTGAGCGCGGGCGCGGACAAGGTGAGTATCAATACAGCGGCGGTCCAACGGCCTGAATTTGTGAAAGAAGCGGCGGAGCGATTCGGGACGCAATGTATCGTCGTGGCCATCGACGCCAAGCATTGTCCCGAGCCGGCAACAGGATGGGACGTGTTCACGCACGGCGGACGTAAGTCCACCGGTCTCGACGCCGTTGAATGGGCCAAGACGATGGCCCGGTATGGGGCAGGTGAGATTTTGCTCACGAGCATGGATCAAGATGGGCAACAGCAGGGGTATGACCTCGCGTTGACGGCGGCGGTGTCGGAGGCTGTGTCGATTCCGGTGATTGCGTCAGGTGGCGTGGGAAGTTTGACGCATCTCTATGACGGATTTGTCAGGGGCAAGGCCGATGCGGTGCTCGCCGCGTCAATTTTTCATTTTCGGACTCACACGATTCAGGAGGCGAAAGCCTATCTTCGTCAGAAGGGAGTGGCGGTTCGATAATGGATCTCGGACGATTGACATTCGATGCGCAGGGGCTGATTCCAGCGGTCGTCCAGGATTGGCGGGATGGCACCGTGCTGATGGTGGCCTTTATGAACCAGGAGGCGTTGCAAAAGACCATTGAGACGAAGTCGGTGCATTTCTGGAGCCGGTCGCGCCAGACGTTATGGGAAAAGGGTGAGACCTCCGGCCACAAGCTGCAACTTAAAGACCTGTTTCTCGATTGTGACGGCGATGCCATTCTTGTGAAGGTCGAACCGGTTGGCCCGACCTGTCACACGGGAGAGCGAGCCTGCTTCTTTTCTCGTTTGGACTCGCCTGAGACGACGACGTCCGAGTCCTGGGGGGGAATTCTCGAACGGCTCTATCAGACCATTCAAGAACGGAAGCGTCAGCCGTCGAGCGAATCCTATACCTCAAAACTTTTAGAAGGCGGGGTTGATCGAATTCTCAAGAAAGTGGTGGAAGAAGCCGGAGAGGTCGCAATTGCTGGTAAGGGCGGGAAGAAAGACGAGATTGTGTATGAAACGGCGGATCTGTTGTTCCATACTGTGGTGGCGTTGGGATACCACAACATCACGCCGCAAGAGATCTATCAGGAACTGGCAACCAGGTTCGGTAAGTCTGGCTTGAGAAAATGGCCTACCTCATGAGTGACTGCATCTTTTGTCACATCGTCGCGAGGACCATTCCGGCAACGCTCGTTTACGAAGACGATTTGGTCATCGCATTCGACGATATCAATCCCCAAGCGCCGACTCATACACTCGTCATCCCCCGGAAACATGTGACCTCGATTGCCGAGCTAGAAGATTTAGATGTTGGGCTGCTCGGACAGTTGATGCAGGCCGGCAACAAAATTTCGAAATTGAAGGGAATTGCCGATTCCGGGTATCGCTTCGTCATCAATACCGGTGCGAATGGCGGCCAGACTGTGTCTCACCTCCATCTCCATGTGCTGGGCGGACGACACATGGCCTGGCCTCCCGGCTAGCAGGCTGTTGACAAAGTCCGCCAGCGTCGTTCTCAGTCGCTCGAACTCCTCAACGTACCCTGCCCGCGTACGCCTCGGAGTCCTCACTCCTTGCGGCCTGTCTGGACGGAATTTTTGAACATCGTGCGGGGCGTCTCGCCACATTGACAGGTTTCTTTTCCGTCTGTTACCCTGACCGGTCTATTTTACGATCAAGTACAGGTATTAATTTCACCGGCATTCGGTGGGGAAATAGGAGCCGCGACTCCCGTGAGCCGAGGTCTGATTTCTGAAAACGTGATCAATCAAGTCAGAGACCGGGTCGATATCGTTGAGGTCGTTGGACATCACGTGAGCTTGACTCGGGCTGGACAGAATCTGAAAGGGCTTTGTCCGTTCCATCAGGAAAAGTCACCTTCTTTTACGGTGAGTTCTTCCCGCCAGATTTTTCATTGTTTCGGATGCGGCGCGGGCGGCAATGTGTTTACGTTTCTGATGCGGATTACCGGCGCGAATTTTCCTGAAACAGTTCGTGATCTCGGGCAGAAACTCGGGATTGATGTGCCGGACAGTGGGCCAAGCGCGGGGCCTCAGGCTGCGCAGGCGAATCGCCTTGAACCGCTTAATCGGGCGGTCACGGCGTGGTTCCAACAGAATTTGCGGGATGAAGTGACCGGCGCGACGGCACGGGCCTACTTGGCCGGCCGGGGTATACAAGCTGAAACGATCGAGCGATTTGAAATTGGCTGCGCCCCGGCTGAGTGGGACGGCCTCATCAAGGCGCTGAGCAAGCAGGGCTTTGCACCGAACGACTTGGCGGCTGCTGGATTGACGGTAGCCCGGGAACATGCCGCCGGGGCCTATGATCGCTTTCGTTCCCGTGTGATGTTTCCAATCACGGACTTGCGCAAGCGGGTCATCGGGTTTGGAGGGCGTATCCTTGGCGAGGGGACTCCGAAGTATCTGAATTCGCCGGATACTCCCTTGTTTAAGAAGGGGCAGACGCTGTACGCGTTGGATCTTGCACGGGAAGCGGTGGCTCGGCTGAAGACCGCGATTGTGGTGGAAGGGTATTTTGATGTGGTTGCGCTTCATCAAGCCGGACTGACCCACACGGTTGCAACGTTGGGGACGGCTCTGACGGAAGAGCATATTCAGGTACTGAGACGGTTTGCCTCGAAGGTCGTGTTGCTGTTCGATCCGGATCAGGCGGGGATTCGTGCAGCACTGCGAGGACTCGATCTGTTTGTGAACAGCGGGATCGGCGTGAAAGTTGTTACGTTACCGACTGGAGAAGACCCCGATACGTATGTGCGAAAGGAAGGACCGGACGCCTTCACCCGGTTGGAAGAGCAGGCTCCGAGTCTTTTGGATTTTGCCCTCGAGCATCGTTTGAGCACCGCAGAGTCCAGCACAATTGAAGGGCGTATCCGCAGTGTGGATGATGTGTTGCGGATTCTGCAAAAAAGCGAACATCCAATCGAACGAGAAGAACGGATTCGTGTAGTTGCAGAACGATTGGGGATCAGCCAACAACGGTTGATTGAACGGTATCCGGCATTGAAGCAGTCGGAGAGAACTCGCCCGACGGTCGCTCGATCAGCCGTTCCCACGCCAGCGACGTTCAAGGGTGTGAGCGAGGAGCGGGATTTGGCGTATCTGCTGCTGCATGGACATCTGACCTCTGCAGATGTGCAACGACTGAAGCCCGAAGCCTTTTCGGTTCCGGCCTGTCGGTCCCTCGTCGAGGCGGCGCTGAATTGCCTTGATCGAGACGGACGAGTCGGGCTCAGGTTGTTGCTGGACGCGGTGGTCGATCACCCAGATTGTGGGTCGCTGGCAACTGAGTTGTCCATGCGGGAAGACCATTTCGACGACGTGAAGGCCCACGTTGCGGGCTGCTTAGAGACGTTGGATCGGAAGCGGGCCGAGGCCGGGTTGCGAGATCTGATCGTGCAACTCAGGGCCGCCGAACGGGAAGGCCGTGTGGAGGATGCGCGGATGTTGAACGCACAAGTGAATGAATTGCGAATGCACAAGGCCGGCAGGATCTCTACCGGAATGTTGTCCTTAGTGAAGGAGTAGTCATGGCGAAACCAGAGTTACTCGGCGAAGTGAAGAAGCTGATCTCGATGGGAAAAGAGAAGGGCTTTTTGACGTACGACGAGCTGAATAGCACGTTGCCGGCGGAAGTGGTGTCCTCTGAGCAGTTCGGCAGCATCATGACGATGTTCGGCGAAATGGACATCGAGATTGTCGATGCGCCTGAGGGGGAACGGATCAAGAAAGCTCGGGACAGTGAAGACTCAAATGAGGAGGCTGAGGACACGGAGGTCGAAGTTGGTGTCGGACCCGGGGAGGAGAATGAGAAAGAAGAAAAGGAAGAAAAGGAGATCGATCTCACTCCCGGCGCACTTAGCCGGACCGACGACCCGGTTCGACTGTATCTCAAAGAGATGGGAAGCGTGGCGCTGTTAAGTCGTGAAGGAGAAATCGAGATCGCGAAACGCATCGAAGAGGGGAAGAAGGATATCGCCTCGGTCATCTATGGG